>JAYTML010000623.1:0-6162 GCA_043728655.1 Chthoniobacter sp.
GGAGGAGGAGGGTGTGGGTGAAAAGGGGGATGATTTCCTCGACGTGGTGGGTGACGAATAGGAGGGCTGGCGCGCGGCGTTTCGCGCCGAGGCGCTGGAGGAAGGCGAGGAAGTGTTCGCGGGCGAGGGGATCGAGGCCGGCGCAGGGTTCGTCGAGGATGAGGAGGGGCGGGCGCGCCATGAGTGCGCGGGCGATGAGGATGCGCTGGCGTTCGCCTTGGGAGAGGACGCCCCAGGGTCGGTCGGCGAGGTTTTTCGCCTCGACCTGGGTGAGGAGGCGCTGGGCGGCGGTGCGGTCGGCGGGGCTGACGCGGCCCCAGTAGTCGATCATGGCGTAGCGGCCGGAGATGACGGTGGTGAGGGCGGGCTCGTGGTCGGGGATCATCTGGCGGATGCTGGAGGAGACGAGGCCGATGTGGGTGCGGAGGTCGCGCCAGTCGCTTTCGCCAAAGGTCTGGCCGAGGACGGTGATGTCGCCGCTGGTGGGGGAGAGGTAGCCGGTGAGGGCGCTGAGGAGGGAGGTTTTTCCGGAGCCATTGGCACCGAGGATGACCCAGTGCTGGCCGGGGGCGACGCTCCAGGTGAGGCGGTCGAGGATGCGGACGGGGCCGCGCTGGATGGTGAGGTCGCGGGTGGTGAGGATCATGGGGAGGGGAAAATTCGAAATCCGAATGTCGAAATCCGAAACAAATTCGAAGGGTCGGTAAATGGGGAATGGGGGAAACGGGGAGGGCGCTGGGCGGAGCGGGTTTCCCTTTTTCGCATTTCCATCATTTGGAATTTGTTTGGGATTTCGGATTTCGGATTTCGGATTTTTCCCCGAGCAGGTCTGGTCGGACTCGGGCGGTTTTTTCCAGCGCGCGGGCGTGGCGCCATTTGGCGATTTCGGCGTGGTGGCCGCTGAGCAAAACGTCGGGGACGCGCCAGCCGCGGAATTCGACTGGGCGGGTGTATTGGGGGAACTCGAGGAGGCCGGAGGAGTGGCTGTCGTCGGAGGCGCTCTGGTCGTGGCCGAGGACGCCGGGGAGGAGGCGGACGATGGCGTCGCAGACGACGGCGGCGGCGATGGCGCCATTGGTAAGGACGTAGTCGCCGATGGAGAGTTCGCCGTCGATGAGATGGTCGATGACGCGCTGGTCCACGCCTTCGTAGTGGCCGCAAAGCAAGATGAGATGCGGCACTTTCACGAGCTCCTCGGCGACGCGCTGGGTGAAGGGCGTGCCGGCAGGGGACATGAGGAGGATGCGGCTTTCCGGTGTGCGGAGGGCTTCGACTGCGGCGAAGATGGGGTCGCATTTGAGGACCATGCCCTGGCTGCCGCCGTAGGGGGTGTCGTCGGTGGTGCGGTGCTTGTCGGTGGCCCAGTCGCGGAGGTTGTGGGAGCGGATGGTGACGAGGCCGCGTTCCTGAGCTTTGCCGATCATGCTCTCGGCGAGCGGGGCGGAGGCGATCTGGGGAAAGAGGGAAAGGATGTCGATGTGCATGATGGGCAAGGCGGCGGGTCTTTTTCCTAATCTTGATCTTACTCGTAATCTCAATCCCCTCCGTCTCCCCGCTGCGCGCTCCTCTGGCCGATTGAGATTAAGATTAGGAGTAAGATTAAGATTAAGGCGAAGAAGCGGAGGCGGTGGCTTGTGATGAAGCGGGAATGCTGAATAGTCCGCGGCGTGCCGAAACTCGTGAAGAACAAAAACAGACCCCGCCCGAAACGCTCGTGGCGACGCTGGCTGCTTTGGGGCGGGACGCTGGGAGTGCTGGCGGTGGTGCTGGTGTGCGTGGGGTACGGGTTTTGGGCTTCGACTTTCGACATGCATCAGGTGCGGGAGATGTCGGAGCGGTCGGCGGTGTATGATGTGGATGGGAAGATTTACTCGCGGCTGCAGGGGGAGAATCGGGTGACGGTGCGGCTGGCGGAGGTTTCGCCGTATTTTGTGAAGGCGCTGCTTTCGCGGGAGGATACGCGCTTTTATGAGCATCGGGGGGTGGACCCGATCGGGATCGCGCGGGCGGTGGTGCGGAATCTGACGAGCGGGTCGGCGCGGGAGGGTGCGAGCACTTTGACTCAGCAGCTTGCGCGGAACAGCTATCCGACGGGGCTCGGGTCGAGGAAGAGTCTGCACAGGAAGGTGCTGGAGGCGTTTGTGGCGGCACGGATCGAGCAGCATTACTCGAAGGAGGACATTTTGGAGTCGTATGTGAACCGGATCTATTTCGGCGCGACGGTGTATGGGATCGAGACGGCGAGCCTGACGTATTTTGGGAAGCACGCGAGCGAGCTGTCGCTGGGGGAGGCGGCGATGATCGCGGGGATCATCCGGGCGCCGTCGCATTTTTCGCCGTTCAAGAATCTGAAGGGTGCGCTACGGGAGCGGAATGCGGTGCTGGGGCGGATGGTGAAGCTGGGGAAGATCAGCGAAGGGGAGGCGGACAAGGCGCGGGATGCGGCGCTGGTGCTGGCGAAGAAGCGGCCTTTTGCGGCGCAGGAAAACTACGCGATGGACCTGGTGCTGCGGGAGCTGGATGAGCTGCTGACAGATGACCAGAAGGCGTACGGAGGGATGAAGATTTATACGACGATCGATCCGGCGCTGCAGAAGGTGGGGGAGGTTTCGATGGAGGCGGAGCTGCGGAGGATCGAGGGGAAGCCAGGCTACAAGCATCCAAAGAAGGGGGACTTTACCGCGGAGGCGAAGGCGGCGCAGCAGGCGCCGCCGTATCTGCAGGGGGCGCTGGTGGTGATCGACAATGCGTCGGGGGGAATCCGGGCGCTGGTGGGCGGGCGGGATTTTTCGGAGAGCCAGTATAACCGGGCGATTGCGACGCCGGCGACGCGGCAGGTGTGCTCGACGTTCAAGCCCTTTGTGTATGCGGCGGCGTTTGGGAAGGGGATGCTGCCGGGGACGCTGGTGGATGACGGGCCGATCGGGCACGGGGAGATCCGCGGGGCGGCGAACTGGACGCCGGGGAATTCGGACGGCACGTACAAGGGAAATCTGCGCGCGGAGGAGGGGCTGATCCTTTCGCGCAATACGATGAGTGTGCGTGTGGGCGAGCGCGTGGGGCTGGATGAGGTGGCGAAGGTGGCGGCGGCGGTGGGGCTGGATGCTGTGCCGAAGGGGCCGGCGGCGTACCTCGGGGCGCTGGAGGCGAATGTGCTGGATGTGACGGCTGCGTACTCGGTTTTTGCGAACAATGGGGTGCGGCGGCAGAGCTACATCATCGAGCGGATCGACGATGCGAACGGGGAGACGATCTACCGTGCGGCGCACGTCCAGACGCAGGCGCTCGATCCGGGGGTGAGCTGGATGGTGACTGGGGCGCTGGAGAAAGTGATGGAGCGGGGGACGGCGGCGGGCGCGAAGAAGATGGGATTTGCGAAATCGGCGGCTGGAAAGACCGGGACGAATGACGACTACCACGATGCGTGGTTTGTGGGCTACACGACGGCGCTGACGTGCGGGGTGTGGGTGGGAATGGACCAGCCGCAGACGATCGCGCCGCGGGCCTATGGCGCGGCGCTGGCGCTGCCGGTGTGGGTGGATGTGATGAACGGGGCGTCGCCGCAGCGGTATCCGGCGCGCGATTTCAAGCCTCCGGTGCCGCTGCGGCGCGCGACGGTGTGCGCGGTTTCCAATGAGCTGGCGACAGCGGGCTGTGAGCGGGCGGGAACGGCCTACACGGCGGACCTGCCGGAAACGCGGGTGCCGCAGGACGCTTGCGGAATCCACCAAGGCGGAGTGATGGCGGATGCCGAGCGCGAGAGGGAGCCGAAACGCTCGGTGCCTCAGAGCATCCTCCGCTCATTCAGGAAATTCTTCGGGGGTGAATGAGAGAAATTTCAGCCGCGCCGAACTGTTTCCCAACAAAGATCGACGCCGCCGGGTGATAGGGAAACCTGAGAAATGTAACGTTCACGCGACAATGGGCATTGCATATATTTTTCAAATTCCTATTTAAACCAGCCCCTGTGCCCCACCATACGCCCCAGTGAGCTATCGCCTCGATCGTTTTGAAATGAAGTTTGTCATCGCGCGTGAACAGCGTGATGCGCTCATGCCGCGCCTGCTTCCGCATCTGCGCGCGGACGCGAATGCGGGCGACAATGCGTTCTACCCGATCATCAGCCTCTACTACGACAACGCGGACCGGGACTGCTACTGGGAAAAGCTGCGCGGGCAGGGTAGCCGGCGAAAGATGCGGGTGCGCGTCTATGGCAGCCTCGAAGGAAAGGTGCCGCCCACGGCTTTTATCGAGGTGAAGCACAAGTGCGATTCGCGGATTGTGAAACGTCGCGCGCAGATGCCGCTGGAGGCGGCGCTGAAGGCCGGCGCGGGAGAGGATCCCGGCGTGGAGCTGAATTTTGCCGATCGGAAGGTGGTCAACGAAGTGCATGGGCTGGTGCATGGGCGCGGCTTTCTCCCGCACTGCTGCATGCGCTACGACCGGCAGGCATTCGCAGACGTGAATCCGGCGTCCGATCTGCGGATCACTTTTGATACGGCCATCGGCTACCGGATGGACAATCTTACGCCGGTGCCGGACGACCGTGCATTCACCGACTACCTGCTGAATGAGGGAGACTCAGTCATGGAGGTGAAGGTGACCGGCTCCGTGCCGTACTGGCTGCCGCGGATGCTTGGGGCGGCGGGCTGCATCCTGACGAGTCACAGCAAGTACTGCAATGCGCTCGCGGCGGGTGATCCGGCGGTACGGAAACAGACCCGCGCCCAGATGGCGCATGCTGCGGCGATCGCGGCAAGAGCCTCCCACCACACGACATCAGGCGGCGCGCCCGAGACTGTCCCGGCCACTGCTTGAATAATCATGGATACACTGAACGAACTAATTGAATTCATCCGCGGCGTCGTCGGCTATGACCAGCCTGCTCCGCACATGCTTGAGATCCTTCTGGCGCTGACACTGAGCTTTTCGCTCATGTGCCTGATCTCGGCGGTGTACAAGCGCACATACAGCGGATCGGACTATTCGCAGGACTATGTGCACACGCTGATCATCCTCGGCACCGTCGTCTCGGTGGTCATCATGGTGGTGCGCGGCGATTCAGCGACGGCCTTCGGCATGTTCGCGGCATTTTCGATCATCCGCTTCCGCCGTTCCGTCCGGCAGTCGCGGGACATCGGCTTCATCTTCCTGGCGATGGCCGCAGGGCTCGGCGTGGGAGCGCGGCAGTATGCGCTCGCGACAATGACGACGATCATCATCTGCGCAATGATTTTTGTTTTCTCGCGGGCGGACATCTTTGCGCCACTGCGGCTTTCGCACTTTCTGCGCGTGCGCGTGACGAACGATGTGGACTACGACAGTGCGTTTACGCCTTGCTTTGAGGAATATCTCACGCATCGGGAGCTGATCTCGGTCGAGTCCATCCAGGCCGGCATGATGACCGAATTGCGCTTCAATGTTTCCCTGAAAGACGAAAGCCATCCCGGCGCATTCGTCGCCGCGCTGCAGCAGCTCAACGGCAACAATCGCATCCTCCTCACGGCGGCTGCGAGCAGCCTCAGCATGAGCGAATAGACCGTTTCCATGACGCCTCCTCGAACCTCTCAAACCTCCGCTACGCGCCCTCAAATCGCGGGCTTCTCCTTGATGGAGATCCTGGTCGTGGTGGCGATCATCCTCGTCCTCGCGGCCATCTCGGTGCCGGTGTATTCCTCGATCCGCAGCCGCTCGAACAAGACGGTGGCGTTGAACAACATGAGGCAGATCACGACGGCGCTGATCAGCTACGCCGGACAAACCGACGGCGAGTTTCCGATGGAAAACATCGGCACGGGGGAGAGCTGGAGCAACGCTGCCACTCCCGCCGCGGACAAGGTCTGGTACAATGCCCTTCCGCGCTTGCTGGGAGGCAGAGGCGTGGGCAATTACGCAAACAGCCCGCGCGATTTTTACACGAAGGAGAATCTTCTTTTCCTTCCCGGAGCGCACTATCCGGCGTCGGACAAGAAGCTCATCCGCCCGCTGTTTGCCTTCGCGATCAATACGAAGCTTCAGCGCAAGGATGAAAGCGGATCCAAGTCGAAAGCGAAGCTGAGCCAGATCACCAATCCCTCCCGGACGGTCGCGTTTATGGAAGGGGGACTCCCCGGGGAGCCGAAGGCCGCGGCGGTGCAGCCAAAATACGAGGGGGAATGCAAA
>JAYTML010000624.1:0-3745 GCA_043728655.1 Chthoniobacter sp.
CCGTCAGCTTGGAGAAACCTCCCGATTCTCACGCCAGCGATGATCTGCCCGTCCCATCGGTCACCATCGAGTTTCGGTTCTGCTCGCGGCGCCGGAACCGGCCGTGACTGCCGGAGTGCTCTAATTTCCGTTCGACTGCATGATTGAACCGGCTACACCAAACCCCCTCCCGCGCGATCCCGCGTCCTTTTCCATTCTTATGAAACCCAACCCCAAGCATCTGCTCGCCGCTGCGCTCCTCGGCCTCTCCACGCTCTCCGCCTCAGCGGCGAACTGGTGGGAGGAAATGGATTACGGCCGCTTCCTCACCGCCACCTACCTGAACGCCGACGGCAAGAGCACGCTCGACGGCGCCAAAGTCGGCAGCGCGGCGAACAAGGGCATCGCCGTCAAACTCGGCAAGGAGGCGGATGCCGCGCAGATTTTCGACACCGATCTCCTCCGCATGGCGGGCGGCTGGACCGGCGGATGGCTGAAGCTCAAGGGCGTCGTCTTCGACGGCGGGCACGGCCCGAACCCCGGCCCGGTGCAGGGCGCAAACATCTACTTTCAGACCAATCCCGGCCCAGGCTGGAGCAAGGGTCACGGTCCCAACGACCTCGCCGACCCGCGGAAACTGCCGACCGGCCCCGGCGCGGCAAAGGTGCCTTTCGGCCCGCTGCCAAAGGAGTGGGCGAAGTACCGCGGCCTCTACCTGCACGGCGACAACGTCGTCTTCGCCTACACCGTGGGCGAGGCCACGCTGCTCGAAATGCCGGCCCAGGAGAAGGCCGGCGACAACGTGCTGCTCACGCGCACCTTCAATGTCATCACGCCCGGCGCGGCCTCCACGCTCGTCCTCGCGGACGGGCCGGAAGGCTCCGCAGCGGCGATCGAGGGCGACAAGGCCATCGCGCCGAATGACGCGAAGGACCCGGGCTCGCGCGTGATCATCGGCCTGGTCGGCGCACCCGGCGGCGCGAAGCTCGAAGCGAACGGCTCGCGCGTCACGCTCAAGCTCCCGGCTTTCGTGAAAGGCCAGGCGTTCAAGGTCGTGTATGCGAAAGGCAATGCCGCCGACGCGGCGAAGCTCGGCGACGCGGTGAAAGGTGCGGCCAAGCCCGGCGACCTCACGGCGTTCACCCGCGGCGGCCCTGCGCACTGGGCGGAGACGGTGAAAGTGAAAGGCGAACTCGGCAAGGAGGACGGCGGGTTTCCCTACGTCGTCGATGACCTCCACGCCCCGCTCGACAATCCCTACAAGTCGAAGATCCGCATCGCCGGCCTCGACTTCTTCAAGGACGGGCGCATCGCCTTTTCCACCTGGAGCGGCGACGTGTGGATCGGCAAGGGCATCGACGCCAAGCTCGATAACATCGAGTGGAAGCGCTACGCGACCGGCCTCTTTCACGCGCTCGGCCTGCGCATCGTGGATGACAAGATCTACGTCCTCGGCCGCGACCAGATCACGCGCCTGAACGACCTGAACAACGACGGCGAGGCGGACCTCTACGAAAACTTCAACAACGACATGCAGGTCACGCCGGGCTTCCACGAGTTCGCCTTCGGCCTGGATACCGACTCGAAGGGGAACTTCTACTTTTCCAAAGGTGGTCCGGTGAATCCCGGCGGCCGCGGCTGGGGCCCGCTCAGCGATCACAACGGCTGCATTTTCAAAGTCTCCAAGGACGGCTCGAAGTTTGAGATTTTCTCCACCGGCATCCGCGCGCCCAATGGCATCGGCGTGGGCCCGAACGACGAAATCACCAGCGGCGACAACGAAGGCACGTGGGTGCCGGCCGACTACATCCACTATTCGAAGCCCGGCGAATTCGTCGGCGTCGTGGATCTTTCGCACCGCGATCCGCTGCCCACATCCTACCCGCCGCACCTCTGCTGGGTGCCAAAGGACATGGACAACTCCAACGGCTCGCAGGTCTGGGTCCCCGGCGACAAATGGGGCCCGCTCACCGGCCAGCTCCTCTATCTCAGCTACGGCAAGTCCTCGCTCTTCAACGTGCTCCAGGAGCGCGTGGGCGACGTGCCGCAGGGCGGCGTCGTGAAGTTCCCGCTGAAGTTTACCACCGGCATCTGCCGCGCGCGCTTCAGCCCAGTGGACGGCCAGCTCTACGTCGCCGGCCTCAAAGGCTGGCAGACCGACGGCGCGAAAGACGGCGCCGTCCAGCGCGTCCGCTACACCGGCAAGCCCGTGACGATGCAGAACGGCCTGCACATCACCGACAAGGGAATCCGCATCGAGTTCACCAATGCGCTCGACGCCGCCAGCGCCGCGGATGCCGCGAACTATTCCGTCATCCAGTACAACTACCGCTGGACCCAGAACTACGGCTCCGAGAAATGGAAGGTCAGCAACCCGGAGCAGAAAGGGAACGACCCGGTCGATGTCAAATCAGCCACCCTTTCGCCGGACAAAAAATCCGTCTTCCTCGCGATCGACGGCCTCAAGCCCGTCATGCAGATGGAGATCAAAATGAACATCAAGGCCGCCGACGGAAACCCCGTGCCCGACCGCATCGGCAACACGATCAACGTCGTCGCCCCGAACGACAAACCCGGCGTGACCTACACGTCGAAGCGCTGAACGGCAGGCGCACCATTGACGGGCCATCCGTCGGAAAGCTAAACCCGGAGGGCTGCGAGCAATCGCAGCCCTCCGTTTTTTTCCCCGCATCGCCTACCTTGAAAACATGAAGACTCCCGCCCGTCTCCTCGCTCCCCTCGCCTGCCTCGCGCTGCTTTCGCCGCTCGTCCTCAGTCAGGAAAACGCCGTGAAAGCGCCCGCGCTCGCCGAAGCCCCGGCGGCCGCCGCGCAAGGCGTGACGCTGACTTTCACCGCCGGCGGCAAGACGGACACGCGCGCCGCGCGGCTCGTCGCGCTCGCGCTCCCCGCCGGCCAGCCGCCCACGCCGTTCCTGCCCGCCGGACCTTTCACCGCGAAGTGGGAGGCCGAGATCATGGCCGACATGCGCGGCGAGTTCACCTTCGCCGTCGAGGTGCAGGGCTCGGTGAAAGTGACGCTCAATGGCGAGGCGATCCTCGAAGGCAGCGCGCGGGTCGAGGGCAAGCCCGTCAAGCTCCAGAAAGGCGCGAACAAGCTCGCCGTCGAATTCACCAGCCCGGCGAAAGGCGACGCGCTCGTGCGGCTGCTGTGGTCGTCGCGGGAATTCCAATGGGAGCCGGTGCCGCCGACCGCCTTCCGGCACAATGCCGCAGCAGCCGCGCTCCGCACCGGCGAGCGGCTCCGCGACGGGCGCCTGCTCTTCGCCGAGCTGCGCTGCACCGCGTGCCATGCGGGCGCGGACCTCGTGCCGGCAAAGGGCGAAGGCATGCCCGAGCTGGCGCACGACGCGCCGCAGTTCGGAGAATTCGGCGCGCGTTTCAACGAGCCGTGGCTCGCGGCGTGGATCAATGATCCGCACGTCATCCGTCCGCATTCGCTGATGCCGCGCGTTTTCGCGGACGGCAAGCCGGGCCAGACCGACCAGCGCGCCGCCGATCTCGCCGCGTACCTTGTCACGCTCGGCGCGCGCGCCGAGGGCAAGCCGCTCGACGAGGCGCTCGTCCCGCAGGGCGGCGCGCTCTTTGCCAATCTCGGCTGCATCGCCTGCCACACCCGGCCCGACGCCGACGGCAAGGACGAGCACGCACGCACGCCGCTCGCGCACGTCCGCGCGAAGTGGCAGGCGCCCGCGCTCGCCGAATACCTCAAGGACCCGCAGAAAAACTACGCGTGGAGCCGCATGCC
>JAYTML010000625.1:0-6374 GCA_043728655.1 Chthoniobacter sp.
GTCGCGAACTCCACGCAGCGGAAGCGCGCGTCGGGCTCATTGCGCCCGGTGAAGGCGTAGAGCATTCCCTTTTCCAAAACAGGCCGCGTCCAGTGCACCTCGAGCTGCAAGCCGCGCCAGACCTCCTCCACACTTTTGCCGCCCGCCTTCACGCGGAGCAGCACGGAGCCGGTTTTGTAGTAGCAATTTGAGAGCAGGATGAGGTCGCCATGCACCACGGGCGTCATTGCGGTGACCGTGGCGTCCTGCCGTGAGCGGAACCAGAATGAGAAATTCGCCGCGCCGGTTTTCGGGTCGAGCGAGACGAGGCCCTGCCGCGTGCAGACGAGGATGTGGCGCTGGCCGTGGATCGTCGCGGCGACCGGCGTGCAATAGCTGGCCTGCTTTTCAAAGCGCGGGTCGTTGCGGTTCCACTCGACGATGCGGCTGCCCGGCCAGCCGGTCATCGGCACGCCATTCCATGTTTTCTCGCCGACGTTTTCCCACACGGTCTTGCCCGTCGCCGCGTCGAATGCGACGACGCCGGAATTGAGCTGCGCGCCGACCTGCACGATGAGCAGGCCGCCTTCCAAGATGGGCGAGCTGCCCGCGCCGAAGAACGCTTCCGGCACGTCGAAATCCTTGGCGGTGTCGCGCTGCCAGACTTTTTTCCCGGTAACCAGGTCGAGGCACAGCAGCACGCCCTCCGCGCCGAGCGTGTAGCAGTGGTCCGCGGTGAGCAGCGGCGTGCAGCGCGGGCCGTTGTTGTAGCCAAACGGGTCGCGGTAATCCGACGGATACGCGTATTTCCAAAGCGTGAGCCCAGTCTTCGCGTCGCACGCCTCGACGATCTCCTCGCGTGCCATGCGGTGATGCACCACGAGCTTTCCGTCGCGCACGCTCGGCGCGCTGTAGCCTTTGCCCACGGCCTTTTCCCACACCAGCGGCGGACCGCCGGCGGGCAGCGTGTCGGCGAGCCCGGTCTCCGCGGAAACCTGGTCGCGCGTAGGCCCCATGAACTCCGGCCAGTCGGCGGCGCTGGCGGAAATGGCGAGGGCGGCGAGGAGAATGAGGGCGCGTTTCACGGTCGGAAGGTTGGGGCCGGGCGATGCCAAATCAAGGCGCGATGCCTCTGCGGGGCGGAGGTGCGGGCGCTGCTTCGGCCAATAGAACAAAGTATTTCAACAATGGCCGCGAATACCGATACAAGCTTGCCTGAACCGGCGCTGCATTGTGCGGCGCGCAACCATTCCCGAACATGTCCACCGAAGCCAAATGCCCTTTCAACCACTCCGCCGGCGGAGGCACCGTGAACCATGACTGGTGGCCGAACCAGTTGAAGGTCGAGCTGCTGCACCAGCATTCCTCGAAGTCCGATCCGATGGGAGAGAAGTTCGACTACGCGAAGGAATTCACGAGCCTCGATCTCGCGGCGGTGAAGAAGGATCTCGCGGCGCTGATGACCGACTCGCAGGACTGGTGGCCGGCGGACTTCGGGCACTACGGCGGGCTTTTCATCCGCATGGCGTGGCACAGCGCCGGCACCTACCGCACCGGTGACGGCCGCGGCGGCGGCGGACGTGGGCAGCAGCGGTTCGCGCCGCTGAATAGCTGGCCGGATAACGTGAGTCTGGACAAGGCACGCCGGCTCCTCTGGCCGATCAAGCAGAAGTATGGCCGGAAGATTTCCTGGGCCGACCTGATGATCCTCGCGGGGAACGTCGCGCTCGAAACGATGGGCTTCAAAACGTTCGGTTTCGCCGGCGGCCGCGCGGACACTTGGGAGCCGGATCACGATGTCTATTGGGGCAAGGAGACCGTGTGGCTGGATGACAAGCGCTACTCCGGCGACCGCGATCTCGAAAATCCGCTCGCGGCGGTGCAGATGGGGCTGATCTACGTCAACCCCGAGGGACCGAACGGAAATCCAGATCCGGTCGCGGCGGCGCGCGACATCCGCGAGACCTTTGCCCGCATGGCGATGAACGACGAGGAGACGGTGGCGCTGATCGCGGGCGGCCATTCCTTTGGCAAGACCCACGGCGCCGGCGACGCGAAACTCGTCGGGGCTGAACCGGAAGCGGCTGGCCTCGAGGAGCAGGGCATGGGTTGGAGGAGCGGCTTTGGCACTGGCAAAGGCGGCGACGCGATCACCAGCGGCCTGGAAGTGACGTGGACCACCACGCCGACGAAGTGGAGCAACGGTTTCTTCGAGAGCCTGTTCGGCTACGAATGGGAACTCACGAAGAGCCCCGCCGGTGCGAATCAGTGGACACCGAAGAACGGAGGAGGCGCTGGCACGGTGCCGCACGCGCACGACGCGTCGAAGCGGATCGCGCCTTCCATGCTGACCACCGACCTCGCGCTCCGGTTCGACCCGGCTTACGAAAAAATCTCGCGCCGCTTCTACGAGAATCCCGATCAATTCGCCGACGCGTTCGCCCGCGCTTGGTACAAGCTGACGCACCGCGACATGGGACCGCGCGCGCGCTATCTCGGGCCGGAAGTTCCTGCGGAGGAACTCATCTGGCAGGACCCGATTCCCACGATGAATCACAAGCTGATCGATGCGGCGGACATCGACTCGCTGAAGGGAGAAATCCTCGCGTCCGGTCTTTCCGTTTCGGAACTCGTGTCCACCGCATGGGCGTCGGCGTCCACATTCCGCGGCTCTGACAAGCGTGGTGGTGCGAACGGCGCCCGGATCCGCCTGGCCCCGCAAAAGGATTGGGAAGTCAACCAACCTGCCCAACTGTCCAACGCGCTCACAACGCTCGTAGGCATCCAGAGCGCGTTCAACGGCGCATCGACTGGCGGCAAAAAGGTCTCGCTCGCTGACGTGATCGTGCTGGCCGGTTGCGCGGGCGTCGAAAAAGCGGCGAAGAATGCCGGTCACGAGGTGACGGTTCCTTTCACCGCTGGACGCATGGACGCTTCGCAGGAGCAGACCGACGTCGAGGCCTTCGCCGTGCTCGAACCGATCGCGGACGGCTTCCGCAATTACCTCAAGGGCAAATACACCGTCCCGGCCGAGGCGCTGCTGATCGACAAGGCGCAATTGCTCACCCTGACCGCGCCCGAAATGACGGCGCTCGTCGGCGGCATGCGCGTGCTCGGCACGAACTCCGGTAGCACGAAGCATGGCGTCTTCACCCAGCGGCCGGAGGCGCTGACGAACGACTTCTTCGTGAACCTGCTCGACATGGGCACGGAGTGGAATCCGGTCTCGAAGGACGCGGATGTGTTTGAAGGCCGCGATCGCAAGACGGGCACGGTCAAGTGGACCGGCACGCGCGCTGACCTGGTCTTCGGCTCCAACTCCCAACTCCGCGCGCTGGCGGAAGTCTATGGAAGCTCCGACGCGGAGAAGAAGTTTGTCCGCGATTTCGTCGGCGCCTGGAACAAGGTGATGAACCTGGATCGGTTCGACCTCGCGTAATCACTGGCCGCTCTACTTCGGGAACACGTCCGCGACAGGCTCCGCGGCCTCGGGCACGGCGGCGCGGTAGTCCTCGCCGAGGAGTCGCGCGATCGTGGCGGCGGTCTGCGCCTGACGGAGTGGCGCGCAGGCCTTCCGCTCGCCGAGCGGCGGCGTGTCTGGGCCGAGGACTGCGAACCACATCTCGCCCGACTCGGGGATCGACTCGCCGTGGCTGGTCCATGATTGGAGGCCGGCGCCGCGCCCATGGTCGGTGGTGAAGACGAGCGTGGTCGTGCCGCGCATTTCGGGAATGGACTGGGCGGTTTCCCAAAGCTCGCGCACCCAGCGGTCCACGGTCCGCGCGCTGGCGAGGTAGCGGTCGTAGCGCTGGCCGTGCGCCCACTCGTCGGTCTCGCCGAAGTTCACGTAGAGGACGCGCGGCTTCGCTGCGGCGAGGTAGCTTTTCGCGGCGGCGAAAACGAACGCGTCGAAATGCTCGTCGGGCCAGGGCTGGATGATGTCGGCGGCGAGTGCTTCGAGCTCGGCCTTGCGAGGGAAGTCGAGATCGCGCGCGTCTTTCGCACCCGGCGTCCACATCGGGAGCTGCGAGCGGTCACGGTTGAGGATCGCGGGCAGGACATGCCATGCGTTGATCGCGGCGACCTTCCCCGCGAAGCCGGGCCGGCCGAGGAGCCATTCGAGGACGTTCACGTTTGGGTTCGGGATCGCCTTGTTGCTTTTGATCCGCTCGTCGGCGTGCCCGGTGAGAAACTCGCTGTAGCCGGGGTAGGAGAAGTTTTTGCCATTGGTGACGCCGACCTCGCTGCCTGCGTCGCGGTTTCCATAAAGCTGCCCGGCTCGCGCGATCTCGCTCCACATGAATGGCATCAGCCGTGAGCGCCGCGCCTCGGGTGTCTCCGCCCAGAACTGCCCGCGCAATGCCGCCTCGCTCGGCACGCCGCCGTTGGCCTTGTTCATGAGCTGCACCTCGGCTCCGCGGAAAACCTCCTGCCAGCGCAGGCCGTCCGTCGTGATGAAAAGGACATGGCGGGTTTTGAGCGCGGCGTTTTCCGCTGCGAAAAGCGGCGCGGTGAGCAGGAGGAGGGCGAATGCGAGGAGGCGCATCGCGTGAGTCTGCCAGATGCGGCGAGCCATGCGCCATTTTTTCAAACGCGGCAGACAGGCCTCCCGCTCCCCCGGCTCGGTGGCAAAAAATACGAGGCGCCCAGGCCTTTCGACCCAGACGCCCCGTGGCCCATGAAAAATCTGTTTCGATCAGTTCAACGCGAGGCGCGTGTCGCCTTTGGAGGCCACCGGCGCTTTCGTTGCGACGGCGCTCTTCGAGGCCACCGGGGATTTCGACGCCACGGGAGCTTTCGACTTCCCGGCCACGCTAGCGATCAGGCCGGTGTCGCCGGTGTGACGGAAGGCGGTGTTTTTGCTGTAGGAGTAGAGGGGCACGTAGGCATCCGGACCGACGCTCTCGGCCGCGATGGCGGTGGCGTTCATGGTGCAATCGAGGATCCACCAGCGGCCCTCGCCCTGCCACATGACCCAGGCGTGGCTGATGCGGCTTCCGCGTTTCATCTTGCCGATGACAAAGCGGGCGCTTGGATCCTTGAGCTGGTCGCAGAGCCAGAGGGCCTTGTCCTTGCAGTCGCCCACGCGGCGCGACGCCGTCTCCTGCGGGAGAGCGGGGTTGTAGGGGTCGGTGTGGGAGTAGCGGAAGCTGCGGCCCTGGCGCATGAGCGCGGCGACGCGGTCCATTTCGGGGGCGTCGCCATGGAGGGAGGCGAGGACTTGTTTCACCGGAGTCATATAGGCCTCGTACGGGGTGCGGCTGACTGTGGAGCCGAGATCGACGATGGCCGAGGCGGTGAGCTGGGAGAGGAAAAGCGAGGCGAGGGAGAGGATGGCTAGTTTCATACGGAGTATGGTTATTAGAATCTCCATAATCATTGAGCGGCCGGCGTGCCACGCATGGGCAGCTCGCAAAATGAGCCCAAAGTTTTCCGTTCCTACACTGGAAGGCTCGGCTGGATGCGGTCCGTTCTCCCGCGTTTGGCAGCCGGCATTTCAAAAGCGAGAGTCCGCTTTCGCCCGCGAGCGGCCCGGATTGATTCCGGCGCCGATTCCATCCGCGTCAGGCGGCCTGAAAGTGATCTTCTCCCGTTCGAGGTGTCCGTCAGCCCCGCACCGGGCCGCCCCTCAGCGGAATTGCTTCCAGAAGATCACCGCGGACATCGTGAGCCCGATGACGGTGATCAGCGTCCGCACGCTCCGCTGCGGGATGCGCTGCGAGAAATGCGCGCCCGCGTAATAGCCGGCCAGCGCGCCCACGGTCATCAGCCCCGCTTTCGGCCAGTCGATCAGCCCGCTGGCAGTGAACCACACCGCCGCGACCACGTTGATGACCGAGCCGAGGATGTTCTTCAGCGCATTCATCTCATGGATGTCGCCGAGCCCTAGAAAACCGAGCGACGCCAGCATCAGGATGCCGATCCCCGCGCCGAAGTAGCCGCCATACACCGCGACGCCGAATTGGAACGCGATGGCAACCCAGACCGCCGGATGCCCAGCGTGGCCGGCCGTTTCGGTCTGTGCGAAACGGCGGAACGCGCCCTGCGCGAGGAATAGTATCGTGGCGAAGAGAATGAGAAACGGAACGAGCCGGGCGAAAATCCGCTCGTCCGAGTGCGTGAGCAGCGCGCTCCCGAGCAGCCCGCCGGCGATGCTCACCGGCACGAACCGCATGACCCACGGGCGCACCGCGCGGTAATGCTGGCGGAAGCCAAAGATGCTCCCCGCCGTGCCGATCACCAGCGCGAGCGTGCTCGTCGCGTTGGCGACGACTGGCGCCGTGCCGCATAGCAGGAGCGTGGGGAAAGTCAGCAGCGTGCCGCCGCCAGCAATCGCATTGATCGCACCGGCCGCCGCCGCCGAGGCGACGAGAGCGAGCATTTCGAGTCCGGTC
>JAYTML010000626.1:0-2241 GCA_043728655.1 Chthoniobacter sp.
AGAAAAGTGAAACGAGCACGCGCGTGCAAACCGTCACGCGCCTTTCGTGGCGAGGCGCGGATAGCCGATGTCCATCATCCGTGCACGAGTGGATAGAATCGCTCTGCCGCAAGCCCTCGCATGCGAGCTGGCAGCGCAAGCGCCCATCCAACAAACGCCGTCATTCTGAACGCAGGCTTGGGAGGCTTTGCGACCCAAGCCGTAGTGAAGAGCCGAGTCCGCGAGACAGCGCCGGGGCGGAGGCGGGCGGCGCAATCCTGACTGTAAATGGGCGGAGGCGGCAGGAGGGAGTGGACGCACATGTCACCCGACCACCTCCGCCCGCGTTACAGTCAGCGATCCTTCACTCCGTTCCGGTCGCAGACTCTCGGACCTGCGTTCAGGATGACGGCGCGTTTTTGGTGGTTTCGCACACGCGGACGCTGCGCCGGCTCGCGAGGCTGTTCGACTTCCACGCGACAACAGGCCGCAGCCGGCGGGCCTTCTCCTGCCCGCGCCGTCCGACTACTTCCCGACCGGCGGCCGGAACGGCAGGTTCCCGACCGCCTGCGTTTTGCGGCGGAAGATTTTGTCGCCGTTGGTCACGTAGAGGTATTCGAGCTTCGGCCCGGAGAGCGCGCAGCTTGTCAGCGGCTTCGCGGGCTGCGGGGCGGGGATCACGCCGCACATCCGGCCCGTCGGGTCGAAAACCTGCACGCCCACGGCGCTCGTCACGTAGTAGCGGCCCGCGGCGTCGCTCGTCATGCCGTCGCCGCTGGCGTTTTTCTTGTAGGGCGGCGGCTCGGCGAATTTGAACTCGCCGTTCGGGTCGATCGGCCGGCGCATCGTCATATACGGCTCCTTCGCGTCGAGCGTCCCGTCGGCATTGATGCGAAAGGTCCAAACGCTTTCCCCGCCGTATTCGCTCACCGCCAGCGTGCCCTGATCGGGCGAGAGCGTGATCCCGTTCGGCGCGGCGATGCCCGTGTCCGCCACGCGCTTCTCCTTCGTCTTCGCGTCCACAAAGGTGACCTGCTTCTTCCCCGTCTCCGTGAAATAAACGTGCCCGCGATGCGTCACCGCGAGGTCGTTCGGCTGTACGTCTTCGGCGATGACCTCCACCGCGGGCGGGTTCGCTTTCACGTCGATTGCCACCAGGCGCTTCTTTCCTCCCTGGCACGCGTAGAGCCGCCCGTCCGGCCCCCATTTGAGGCCGCTCCCCGGCTCATCCACGATTTTCGTCTTCGTGCCGTCGGGCGCGATTTTGAAAATCGCAGGCACCTTCAGATCGCAGAAATAAAACGCCCCGTCCGCGTCCGTCAGCGGCCCGTCCGCAAAGCCGATGTCCTCCGCCACGAGCTGCCAGGTCTCGCCTTCCACGAGGATCTGGCTCAGCGGCATGTCGCCGCCGATCTGCGCGCGCCGGTCGCCCGCAGACTCCGGCCGATCCTTGCGCCAGAGCCACTTCAGCGCCTCCGGGAAAATGCTCCCGCCGTGATTCGAGTTGTGCCCGTAGCCTTCCGCGAAGTCGAACCGGCAGTCGTAGCCCATGTATTTCAGCGCCGCGTGCATCTGCTTGTTTGCCAGCGGCCAGTTGCCAAAGGGATTGTCCAGATCACCGCTTGAGTCCTGCTGGAAAACGCGCAGCGGCTTCCGCTCCGTCTTGCGGATGAGCGAGGGATAGGCATTGCCGCCGCGCAGATTCACAAACGAGCCGATCGTCGAGAGCACCTTGCGAAAGGCGTCCGGCCTTTCCCACGCCACCGTGAATGCGCAGATGCCGCCGCTGCTCGCCCCGCAGATCGCGCGCAGCTCCGGGTCATGCGAAAGCGGATTTGCCTTCTCCACCTCGGGCAGAATCTCCTCCAGCAAAAACCGCGCGTACCGGTCGCCCAGCGAGTCGTACTCCAGGCCCCGGTTGTTCGCATTCCACGGCTGCTTCAGCTCCCCCTTGCTCGCATCGTGGCCGGGATTGATCAGCACCGCCACCGTCACCGGCATCGCCCCGCTCGCGATCAGATTGTCGAAAACCACCGGCACCCGCCAGTTGCCCTTTTCCCCCACGTAATCGTGCCCGTCCTGGAAGACCATCACCGCCGCGCTCCCGTCCGGCTTGTATTGCGCCGGCACATACACCCACCAGTCCCGCGTCGTCCCCGCGAAAATCTTCGACTCCCACGGCGGCATCTTTGTCAGCACCCCGCGCGGCACCGCTTCGGCGGCCGCATGCTCCGGCGCGGCTTGAAAACCGTCCGCCCCGCG
>JAYTML010000627.1:0-2464 GCA_043728655.1 Chthoniobacter sp.
GCGCCCTCGGTTACCAATCCCCTGTGGACTTTGAAAACCTACTCAACTAACTAACCTAACTCACCGCCCGCGGTGTCCATCGTAACGGGGCAAGCTCACGGCATCCCCAACGATGAAATGAGAGGATAGGGAATGAAATGCGTCAGTGTTAGAATCTCTAGCCTTCGCATTACAACTTCGGCCAGTCGGCCGGCATCCAGCCGGGGAGGTCGGCGATGGATTGGCGGGCGGACTCGGTGGTGGGGACGCCCCAGGCTTCGAAGAAGGGGCCGAGGTTTTTGCCGCAGGCGCGGGAGAAGCGGACGAGCCATTGGTCGCGCTTTTCGTCGTCACCTTTCGGGCGCTCGGACTTAGGTAACTCGCGGTATTGGGCGAAGACCTTTTTGTAAGTCTCCCAGCCGAAGCCGGTGCGAAGCTGGTGATACATGGTGAGGGCGAGGAACGGGTCGCTTTTCCAGCGGGGGAATTTGTCGGTCATGCCGAGGTAGCCGCGCAGGCGCTTGTCCACGGCTTCGGGTTTCATGGCGTCGTGGCCCTGGCCGGGCGGTTTGCCGCAGACGGTTTCCATGACGTAGAGGGAGTAGAGATTGCAGGTGACTTCGGTGGTGCCGTCGAAGGTCCAGTCGCTCTGCTGATGGTTGTGGCCCAGCTCGTGGAAGTGGCCCCAGCTTCCCTGGCTCAGCTCGGCGGTGGAAAGGGAGTGCTCCACGCTTTTGTCGAGGAAGGTCATGATGGGGTAGCCGCTGTGCATGTAGCCGGCGGAGATCTGGGTATCGGGGACGATGCGCTCGGGGCGTTTGCGGTCGTGGGCGATGGTGGAAAGGTCGGCCTCGGCGTCGAGGATGCGGTCCCAGAGGGCCATGAGGGCGTCGGGATCTTCGAGCGCGCGGATTTTTTCGGACGGGACGCTGAGGATGATCTTCCCGGTTTCCAGCTCGGCCCACGGCGCGGGGAGATTGCGGATGCGGTTCTTCCAGTCGATGAGGCTCGTCTTGCCGAGGACGAAGTGCGGGGCCT
Source organism: Chthoniobacter sp. (assembly GCA_043728655.1). GTDB lineage: Bacteria > Verrucomicrobiota > Verrucomicrobiia > Chthoniobacterales > Chthoniobacteraceae > Chthoniobacter. The sequence goes on from JAYTML010000627.1 coordinate 1,018, forward strand.
CGACTGCGCCGGCGATGGTGACCTGGATGGTGCCGAGCGCGGCTTTGTCCGGGACGTCGATATAGATGAGGCCGCCGAAGGCATTGGCCGCCGGGGTCTGGGCGAGCTTGAGCGGTTCGCGGCGGGAGATCTCCGGGGCGCGCTGCCATTTGTCGAGGTGCCAGAGGCTGTCGGTGTGGCAGCCGATGCGGACGCCGAAGCCTTTGTCCACGGCCTCGGCCGGAATGGTGACGCGGATGAGTTCGCCGGGTGCGGCGTAAAGGCCGGTGCTGTGCCACTGCGGGACGGCGGTGTCGATGGCGACGGCGCGGCTGGCGATGCGCGGGGCGGTTTTTGGGACGGCGCCGGGGAAGGCGTCGGCGGCAGGATGCGCGCGGAGCTGCTCGGGCTTGGCGGCGCGAAGGAGTTCGAGATTGCGCGTGAGCATGAGGCGCGCGAGGGCGTCGGCGGCGCGGAGGGGGCTGGCGGGCGTGGGGAATGCGGCCGCGGCGGGGAGAGTGGCGAGGGCGTTGATCTTCGGGAGAAGGAGGGTGTCGTCCGGCGGGAGGGCGCGCATGGCGTCGGCGAGGGTGGCGCCGCATTGGGTGAGCTGGTCGGGCGGGAGCACAGACTTGGCGCTGGCGTGGTCGGCGATGGCCTGGAGCGCGGCGGTGGCGTTGAGCAGCGTGAGATCGCCGCCGGTGGCGTAGGCTTTGCCCGCGGTCGGGTCCGGCGTGCCGGCGGTGAAGACGAGGCCGGCGGTCTTGAGCAGGCGGTTGCCGGCGAATTCCGTGGCGAGGAGCGTCTTGTCCTTGCCGCCGTAGAGCCAGCCCCAGCCGGTCGCGGCGGTGACGAGCCCGCCGCCCGCGCGGATGAATTTCTCCAGCGGCGCGACATCGGCGGCGGTGAGCTTGTGGGCGTTCACGCAGACGGCGCTGAGGCCGGCGAGCTTCGCCGTCCAGTCCTTGCCTTCGAGCGCCACGGGATCGAGGCCGTTCGCTTTCAAATGCGCGAGCAGCGCCGCGTTGCTGAACACACCGACCTTGGGTTTCGGCGCGTCGCCGCCGGCCCATCGGGCGGCGTTCGCGAGCAGGGCGGCGGTGCCGCTATCATTCACCGACGCGAGAAAACCATCGTGACCGAAAGCCACGATGCGCCCTTTCTCCCACCTCGCCGCCGCGACGACGGGGAGCTGCGCTTTCTTCCCGTCCTTGCCAGCGACGACGGCAAACGCGCCGGGGCCGAATGCGCTCACGCCGCCGGGGACGCCAGCAGTGCTGATCTCGGCCACGCCTTTCAAAAGCGCGGCGCGATCCGCATCGTCTGTGGCGGCGGAAAAGGCGGGGAGCGAGAGGCTGAGGAGAGCGAGGATGAGGGATGGGAGCTTCATGGGAAAAAACTGAAAGAGGCAATAAAGCGACGCGAGTTGTGAAAAGCGATGGGGCGGGAAAACGAGCGCATCCGGCCG
>JAYTML010000628.1:0-4038 GCA_043728655.1 Chthoniobacter sp.
CGCCAGCCGCGAAATCCTCGATGTCTATAACAACCTCGACGACCGCCTGCACGAGCTGCGCAACGTCGTCGCGGGCGAGCTGCGCATCGCCTCCATCTACAGCATCGGGCTGCACGAGCTGCCGCCCTATCTGAAGACATTCCGTGAGAAATATCCGGGCTTGGAACTCCATGTGGAGTACCGCCGCTCTCCTCAGGTCTATGCCCAGGTCGCAGACGGCGACGTGGACCTCGGACTCGTCGCCTATCCGGTGAAGCGCAACGGGCTCCAGGTGGATATTTTCAGCGAAGACCGGATGGTGCTCATCTGCCACCCGAACCACGCGCTCGCCCGGCGCCCGACGATGCGGATCGAGGAGTTGAACGGCGAGAAATTCATCGCCTTCGAGCCCGATCAGCCCACGCGCAAAGTCATCGACCGGCACCTCCGGGAGCACGGAGTGGAGATCGAGCACGCCATGGAGTTCGACAACATCGAGACGGTGAAAAGGGCCGTCGAGGTCGAAGGCGGGGTCTCCATCGTCCCGTCGAATACCGTGCGTCAGGAAGTCGAGGGCGGCGTGCTCTGCGCCGTCCAGTTTGAAGGCACGGAAATGTCCCGTCCGCTCGGCGTCCTCACCCGGCGCAACCGCGCCCGCTCCCCCGCCCACAAGGAATTCGTCGAGGCGCTGAAGGCGGGCTTTGGCGTGGAGTAAAGGCGCTGGACGCCGGCGGGAAACCGCGGCCGAAGCGGGCGACGATTCCCATTTTCAAAATCCCGCCAGCCGCCTATCTCTCGCGGCCATGACAGCACCAGCGATCGGCATCATCGGCGGCAGCGGCCTCTATCAGATGGACGGGCTCACGGACATCTCGGAGCACGCCGTCGAGACGCCGTTCGGAGCGCCGTCGGACGTGATCTTCGGCGGCCAGCTCGCCGGGCGGCAGGTCTATTTCCTCCCGCGGCACGCGCGCGGACACCGCCTCCTCCCGCATGAGCTGAACCACCGCGCGAACATCTACGCGCTGCGCTCGCTCAATGTGCGCTGGATCCTCTGCGTCACCGCCGTCGGCTCGCTCCAGGAGCAGTACGAGCCGCGCCACATCGTGCTGCCGTCGCAGTTTTTCGACCGCACCAGCCAGGGCGCATCGCACACCTTTTTCGGCGGCGGCATCGCCGCGCACGTCAGCTTCGCCGATCCCACCTGCTCGCCGCTGCGCCAGCTCATCGCAAACGCCGCGCGCAACCTCGGCCTGCCGGTCCACAATGGCGGCACCTATGTGAATATGGACGGCCCCGCCTTTTCCACCCGCGCCGAATCCGAAACGCACCGCAAGCTCGGCTTCGACGTGATCGGCATGACCAATCTCGGCGAAGTCCGCCTCGCCCGCGAAGCCGAGATCGCCGTGGCGACCATGGCGATGATCACCGACTACGACTGCTGGAAGATCGAGGAGGAAGCCGTCACCGCCGACGCCGTGATCGCGCACCTCGTGGCAAACGCCGACGCAGCGAAGAAAATCCTCGCCCGTGTCATCCCGCACATTCCCGCCGAGCCGGACTACCCCGAGCACCGCGCCCTCGACAGCGCGCTCGTCACCGACCGCAAGCTCTGGCCGCAGGAGACCGTGCGAAAACTCGGCGTCATCCTGGAGCGCTTCACCCAGGCCTGAGGCGGCGCCGGGACTTCCCACTCCCATCCCCTTTCCTTCTTTCCCGCAGCAAAAATTCCGCTAGTTAGTGCCCGCCATGATTCGTCTCCTGCCCGCGATATTCCTCTGCTTCGCCACTACCCTCCACAGCGCCGAGCCGGCACCTTGGAAAACGCCGGAAAAGTGGGAAGGCCCCGGCGTGCTGGCGGCCGCCACCCCGAAGGCCGCCGCCGCTCCCGCACCGGCCACGCCGCTCCCCGCGGAGACCGCTACTCCGCCGCCAGCCACTCCGCCCGCAACCACACCACCGGCTGCCGCAGCGGCAAAAATCACCTTCTCCCAATGCCACGTCGACGGCCCCTACGTCGCCATGACCTTCGACGACGGCCCGCACGGTGCGAACACCCCGCGCCTGCTCGAAATGCTCAGGCAGCGCAAAATCCACGCGACCTTTTTCCTCGTCGGCCAGTGCGTCGCGGAGTTTCCCGACATCGTGAAAAAGATCGTCGCCGACGGGCACGAGATCGCGAACCACTCATGGTCGCATCCGCAGCTTTCCGCCATGTCGGACAGCGCCGTGCGCGATCAGCTCCAGAAAACGCACGACGCCATCATCGCCGCCTGCGGCGTCACGCCGAAGATCATGCGCCCGCCGTATGGCGCCTTCACCGCCCGCCAGCGCGCGTGGGCGCATGGGGAATGGGGCTACAAATGCATCCTCTGGGATGTCGATCCGCTCGACTGGAAAGTGCGCAACGCCGAGCACGTCAAAAACGAAATCCTGAAAGCCACCGTCCCCGGCTCGATCATCCTCTCGCACGACATCCACAAGACCACCGTCGATGCCATGCCCGAGACGCTCGATGCCTTGCTGGCAAAGGGTTTCAAATTCGTCACCGTCTCCGAGCTGCTCGCGATGGACAAGCCGCTCCCGCCCAAACCCAAAGCGACGCCCGCGCCGAAAACCGACGCGCCGGCGACGACCAAGACGGAGCCTGTCGCGGCGGCTGTTCCCGCGCCCGCCGCCAAGCCGAAGCCTTGACCCGGCGCGGTGAGGAGGGCGCATCGGGGTCGCGCCCTTCCCAACGTCCTCGGCCATCCGAAACCGATGCCTCACATCTCCGCCTGGCTCCGCTCGCATCGGCTGACCGCGATTGTCCTCGCGCTGACCAGCTTCGCCGTGGCCGTGCATATTTTCGCCAACTGGCGATCGGAGGCGCGCTGGCAACGCTACTGCGCCGAGGCCCGAGCCCGAGGGGTGAAGCTGACGCTCGCGGAATTTACCTCGCCGGAAATCCCCGACGCGGAAAATTTCGCCGCACTGCCGATGTTTCGGGCATCGATGGCTGGAAGCGGCAAACGTGCGTTTAGGTTTCCTCAGTCGAAGGACTTTTTGCAACCGCGCGCCCAAAATGGCTACCCCAAAGGCGGGCGCATCGATTTCCAAGTGTGGGTCGAATATTTTTACGGGGAAGATTTCATCACTGTGAAGACTGATACGGCTCCGCGCGATGTGTTGCGCGGCATCGAGCACTACGGCCCGGAAATCACAGAATGGAGGGGGTGGCGAATTCGGCCTCACTGCCAATTCCCAATCTGTCTGGATGCCGAAGGTCGTATTGAGACACCGGACATGTACCTATTCTGGGACGCATTTGACGTTTTCATTCTGCGGATGCACGCCCATCTGGCGGTCCACGACTCGCCAGCGGCATTGGAGGATTTTGAAGATGCTTTCCAGGCATGCAAAGCTCTGGAGAATCCCCAGACTCATGGTGCCCTTTCCATGAGACTTTGCCTCGTCCAAAAGGTTTGCGAGCAAGTGGGCGAGAGTCTGGCGGGACAACGCTGGTCGAAATCGGAATTGCGCAAGATCGACGCCGCGTTCGCAGAATTGCGCCCGGTTTTGGACTATCAGCGGGGATTGTCCGCACAGCGGGTGTCGGTCAATGCGTTCTGGGATCGGCTCGTTACCTCGCGCGCGAGCCGGCGCGGCCTGGACATCATGCTGTCAGGCACATCTGTGCCGGACTTTGCCTGCATGCTCATTCCTCGCCGCGTGTTTCGGGACAACCAGTTCCGGCGGAATCAATTTCTCGACGAACTGCTCGCCAGGGTCAGTTCGGATGAACTCCACTTCGATCCCGACCAGGCGCTGCCATCCGGGCCGGAGAACCTCAATGGCTTCCTGGATGACTATTATTTCCACATGTTCAAGCGGTTTGCGGAGCGCGCTCCATCGGATGCGCGCTATTTGATCTCCAAAAAAATTCTCGCAGATCAAACCCGCCTCGCGATCGCGCTGGAGCGGTTCCGGTTGGCGCGGGGAGTTTTTCCCGAAACACTCGCGGAACTGGCGCCAGAGTTCATCGCGGCGCTACCGGTGGACGCATATTCGGGACAGCCG
>JAYTML010000629.1:0-1741 GCA_043728655.1 Chthoniobacter sp.
CATCAACAGCGTGAGCGAACCGGCTCCCGGACGCCTGCTCGTCGCCACGCACGGCGGAGGCTTGCTGGAGTGCGATGCGGCTTCGGGGAAATTTGCGCCACCCATCACCACGACCAACCAGGCACTGGGCGCGGAATCCACCATCACCGCCGCCTGGCGCGACCGCACGGGCGTCACCTGGACGGCCATCTACGGCCGGGGATTGTTCCGCCTGATTGACGGCTCCCTGGAAAGCGTCGCCCGCAGCCAGGTTCCGGCCCGCAACATTTACCATCTGCATGAAGACCCGCGCGGGCGCTTGTGGATCGGCGCGGACAACGGACTGGCCAGCCACCTCGACGGCGTGTTCAAGCGCTACGGCACCAACGACGGCCTGCCTCGCAGCCGCGTCATGGCCCTCACGACCGACGCGCAAGGCACGGTGTGGGCGGCGATGCGGACCAATCTCTTCCGCCAAAGCGGTGAACGCTTCGAGGAAGTTCCCTTCAATCACTTCAACGAATACGATCGCATCCTCTCCCTCCATCCCGATCCCGACGGCTCGCTCTGGTTGGGCACGCTCTACGGTGGGCTGGGCCGGCTGGAGCACGGAACCTTCTTCTGGTTCCGTGAACCCCAGGGTCTGCCCCGCGCCAGCATCGGTTCAATTCTCGATGATGGACACGGCCACCTCTGGCTCGGCACCACGCAACACGGCGCGTGGCGCGTCAACAAAGCCTCCCTGCTCGCCGTAGCCGCCGGCCGCGCCAACCGCATCGATCTGCTGCGCCTCAACAAGAGCGACGGCCTGCCCACCACGGAACTACGCTTCAGCATGCAGCCCGTCGCCGCGCGCCTGGCCGACGGTCGTTTATGCTTCGCGACCTTGAAGGGTCTGGCCCTCGTCGATCCCGCCCGCATCGAGATCAACCGCCAGCCGCCGCCCGTGCGGATTGAATCCATCGTCGTCGATGGACGCGAAATTTCCGACGGAGTGCAGCCGTTGAAATCATTGCGCCTGCCCCCCGGCACCAAGCGCCTCCAGATTCACTACACCGCGCCCAGCCTCACGGCGCCCGAAAAAGTGCGCTTCGAATACCGCCTCGCCGGACTGGATAAGAACTGGGTCGAGGCCGGTGCCGAGCGCGGCGCCGGCTTCTCCGATCTCTCCCCGGGCCGCTACACCTTTCATGTGCGCGCCGCCAACAACGACGGCGTTTGGAATGAGACCGGCACTTCGCTCGAACTGATCCAGACACCGTTCCTTTGGCAGATCGGCTGGGTCCGCGCGCTGGCCTTCGTGCTGCTGGCCGGGGCGTTTGGCGGCATTGTCTGGGCGGTGCTGCGGACCCGGCTTCAGCGGCAGGCGGAACAGTTGCGCGAGGCGGAGGCGCTACGAAAGTCCGAAGCCCGGCATCAGGCGATCCTCGAAGCCATTCCCGACATGATGTTCCGCCTCAGTCGCGACGGCACCTATCTTGATTTCTCCTGCGCGCACGATGACACCTTCATACCGCGCGAGAAGATCATCGCGTCCAACCTCCGCGACGTGGGCTTCCCCCCGCAGATGGTCGAGCTGGAACTGGCCGCCATCGCCCGCGCGCTGGAAACAGGCCGGATGCAGACCATCGAGTATTCCCTCCCCATGCCCGCGGGCCTGCGCCATTACGAAGCCCGCTTCGTGCGCAGCGGCCCGGATGAAGTCGTGGCCATCGCCCGCGACGTGACCGCCCGCAAACAACAGGAGCAGGAAATCAGCGAC
>JAYTML010000630.1:0-1860 GCA_043728655.1 Chthoniobacter sp.
GTCCGATCACGTTCAGCGCTTCTATCGGACCGCCGGGGTCCCTCGACTCCATTCCGTCCCGCCTCCGCCCGCACGAAATTCCGCTCGGGATGACACCGCGCCTCGCTTTTCGGAATGTCCTCTACGCCGCCGGCTGCCGCTGCTTGAGGAGCGCTTCCACGGCGGCGACGACCTCGGGGACTTCGATGGCTTTCATGCAGCGGAAGTCGATCGGGCACTCGCGGAGAAAGCACGGGCTGCAATCGACGTGGTGGCGGATGACGCGGTGCCCCTCGCCGAGCGGGCCGGTGAGTGCGGGCTCGGTGCTGCCGAAGAGGGATACGGTCGGCACGCCGAGAAAGGCGGCAAGGTGCATGGTGCCGGTGTCGTTCGTGAGCAGCACATCGCAGGTGCGCAGCTCGTCCATGAGCTGCGCGAGCGTGGTTTTGCCGATGAGATCGGTGACGGGGATGTTCGCCGCGGAGACAATCGCGTCGGCCACGGGGCGGTCTTTCTCGACGCCGAAAAGCTTCCACTCGCAGCCCGTCTTTTCGTGGACGAGGCGCAGCGTTTCGGCGAAGCGCTCGGGCAGCCACCGCTTCGCGCCGCCGTACTCCGCGCCGGCGCAAAGGCCGATGACCGGAGTGCGGAGTGCGGAGTGCGGAGTGTGGAGTGAAGGAGCGGGCGCGCCGGCGATATCAGCTCCGACGAACTCCGCGAGCGCGAGGTAGTCGTGGACCTGATGGCGCGGGCGCGGGGCGACTTTCTTCTTTTTGTTCGGCTCGAAAACTTGGTCCAGCAGCCAGCGGCGGCGGTGGCCGGGCCTGCCGACGCGGCGGGGGATGCCGGCGAGCCAGGGTTCGAGCGCGGTGCGGAGGGAGTTCGGGAAAATGATGGCGGCGTCGAAGGCGCGAGCGCGCAGTTTTTTCGCCACGGCGAAGACGCTCTCGCCCGGCTCGATGACGATGATCTCATCCACTTCGGCGACGCTTTTCCAGACGTCCGCGAGCTTGGCGGGCGTGAGGATGCTGACGTGCGCGTCGGGCCGCCCGCGCTTGATCGCGCGCACGGCGGGCACGCTCATGATGGCGTCCCCGAGCCAGTTGCTCGCTCGGATGAGGATGCGGAATGGCTGGAGCGGATTCTGTGTTCCGGCGATGCCGCGCTTGTAGGTCGCGAGGAGGAATTTCGGCTTCGGCGTTTTCCAGCGGTTGTGGACCCAGAACCAGTCCTCGGGCCGGTGACGGATCTGGGCTTCGAGGACGTCGTTGAGGCGCGCGGTGATGGCGTCGGCGTCTTCGCCGGCGGGCTGCACGGCGGGCTGGATGATGCAGCGCCAGCGGGCCACGCCATCGGTATGGACGGCGGCGGGGACGAGCCACGCGCCGGTGCGCAGCGCGAGCGTGGCGGGCAGCGTGGTGGTGGAGGCGAGGCGGCCAAAGAGCGGGCACCAGAGCCCCGCGTCGCCCGCGTGCTGATCCATGAGGACGCCGACGGCGCCGCCTTCGCGCATGAACTGGCCGGCCTTGATGAAGCCCGCCTTACGCTCGAAAAGCTCGAGGCCGAGCCGCGCGCGGTCGCGGCGGACTTCGGCGTCGATGTGGGGATTGCTCAGCGCCTGGAAGATGGTGCCGACTTTGCAGCCGAAAAAGATCGGCGAGAGCTGGGCGAACATCTCCCAACTGCCGAGGTGGCTGATGACCATGACGAAGCCGCAGCCGATCCTGTTGCCCGCCTGCAGGGTCTCCAGGCCCTCGACGGTGACGACGGCGCGGATTTCGTCGGCTGAAAGGGTGGGCAGTTTGACGTTGGAAAAGATGTTCGCGCCGAGCGTGGCGAAGTGTTTTCGCGCCAGGGCGCGCAGCTCGGCGGGCGATTTCT
>JAYTML010000631.1:0-2259 GCA_043728655.1 Chthoniobacter sp.
GTGCGGCACGACATCCCGGCGAGTGAGGAGGGGAAAAACTGGGACGAGTTTTCGCGGACGTGCGCGGCGCTTTTGGAGAACTTTCCCGACACGGGATCGGTGCCGCTGGTGATCCTGCTGGGCGGCGGTGTGGTGGGGGATCTCGGCGGATTTGCGGCGGGTGTGTTCCGGCGCGGGGTGCCATTTGTGCAGATGCCGACGACGCTGCTGGCGGCGGTGGACTCGAGCGTGGGCGGAAAGGTGGCGGTGAATTTCGGCGGGGTGAAGAACATCATGGGCGTGTTCAACCAGCCGCGGCTGGTGGTGTGCGATCTCGCGCTGCTGGGGACGCTACCGGCGCGCGAGGTGCGGAGCGGGACGAGCGAGATCATCAAGTACGGCGCGGTGTGCTCGGCGTCGCTTTTCGAGCAGCTCGAGGGCGGGGATTTGGAAAGGCTGCTGGCGCTGGAGCCGGACGTGCTGACGGATGTGGTGGAGCAGTGCGTGGCGCTGAAGGCGCGCGTGGTGGAGCGCGATGAGCTGGACAAGAAGGGAATCCGCAACGTGCTGAATTTCGGCCACACGATCGGGCACGCGCTGGAGCTTTCAGCGGACTACGCGCTGACGCACGGGGAGGCGATCGCCATCGGGATGATCGCGGCGACGGAGCTGGCGGTGGCGCTGGGGAAATGCGGTGAGGATTTCGCGAAGCGGCTGGACCGGCTGATCCAGCGGGCGGCGCTGCCGGTGTATTTCGAGGACGCGCCGGGGCTGTATGACCGGGTGATCCGGGCGATGCAGATGGACAAGAAATTCCGCGAGGGGAGGAACGTCTTTGTGCTGCCGACGGGCGTGGGCCAGTGGGAGCAGGTGGAGAATGTGGACTGGGCGCTGGTCCACAATGCGGTGCGTGCGGTGCTGGCGTAGCCGCCCCGCCCGGGCACGGGCGCGATAGCGTGCGGGGAAAGGCGCGCCTCCGCTCACGACGAGCGCAGTTTTATTGCGCGCTACGCGGCGGCGGGCGCTTCGACTTTCTTCACCTCGGTGCGGAGGTCGCCGCCTTTGTGGCCGCTCCACCAGAGGACGATGGGCGAGGCGATGAAGATGGAGCTGTAGGTGCCGACGACGACGCCGATGAGGATCGAGAACGCGAAGTCGTGAAGCACCGGGCCGCCAAAGAAATACAGGGCGGCGACCGAGAGCAGGGTGGTGCCGGAGGTGAGCAGGGTGCGGGAGAGCGTCTCGTTGATGGAGGCGTTCATGATGCTCTGTACGGAGCCCTTTCGCCCGCTGTGGAGACCCTCGCGGATCCGGTCATAGACGACGATCGTGTCATTGATCGAGTAGCCGGCGATGGTGAGGATCGCGCCGACCATGATGAGGGAAAGCTCCCGCCCGAAGATCGAGAAGACGCCGATCGTAATGACGATGTCGTGCGCCACGGCGACGAGCGCGCCGATGGCAAAGCTCATCTCGAAGCGCACCGTGACGTAGAGGAAGATGCCGAGCATCCCGAGGCCGAGCGCCCAGAGGGAGGATTTGAAAAGCTCGCCGCTGACGATGTTGCCGACCTTGTCTTTCTGCTGCTCGGTGAAGCCGGCCTCGGGCATTTCCTTGAAGAGGGTCTGCTCGATTTTTTCCGCGGTATCGACCGGGCTGCGGACGCTGATGAACTCGTTCTTGGAGGTCGGATCGATTTCCTTCTGGATGGAGACGTCGGCGAGCTGAAGCGGGGCAAGTTTCGCCCGGACATCGGCGACTTCCACATGGTTCGAGTACTTGAGGAGGAGGAAATCCCCGCCTTTGAAATCGATGCCGAGATTGTGCGGATAGCGGACGGCGAAGCCGATGATGCTGACGACGGCGAAGGTGAGGGAGATGGCGATCCAGAGGACGCGCCTGCCCATGAAATTGATGCCCTCGCCGGAGATGAGGTGGAGCATGGAGATGCGCTTGATGATGTTGAATTCCAGCGCCCAGGAGAAAAGCATCCGCGTGACGACCATCGCGGAAAAGACCGAGGCGATGATGCCGAGGACGAGGGTGACGGCGAAGCCTTTGATCGGCCCGCTCGCCTGCCAGAACAGGATGACGGCGGTGATGAGGGTCGTGGCGTTGGCGTCGAAGATGACGGAGAACGCCTTGTCGTAGGCGGAGCAGATGGCGACGGAGAGGGATTTCCCGGCGGCCATTTCCTCGCGGAGGCGCTCGTAGATGAGGACGTTGGCATCGACGGCGAGGCCGATGGTGAGGATGACGCCGGCGATGCCGGGGAGGGTG
>JAYTML010000632.1:0-8058 GCA_043728655.1 Chthoniobacter sp.
GCGGCGCAGGGCTTCACGCTGGAGCGCTTTCGCCAGCTCGAGAGGGACAAGATCATCGTGCAGGAAATGCGGCGGCAGGCGATCAAGGGCAGCGTCGCCGTCTCGGACCCGCGCATCGCGGAATACTACAAGACGCACGCCGAGGACTACGGCACGCCCGAGCAGCTCAAGCTGCGGACGATCACCATCCGGCGGACGGGAAACAATGAAGCCAAGCGGAAGATGGCGGAGGAGATCCGGGAAAAAATCATGGGCGGCGCGGAGTTTGGCGACCTGGCGCGGATGTATTCCGAGGACGACAAGCAGGAGGCCTACGGCGACTGGGGTTGGGTCGATCGGCGGACACTGAATGAAAGCCTGTCGAAGGCCGCTTTTGCACTGAAGGCAGGCGAGGTGAGCAAGGTGATCGAACTCGGCGGCAGCTACTATCTGCTCTACGCCGAGGCGAAAAAGCCGGCGACGGTGAAGCCGCTGAAGGACGTACGCGATGAGATCGAGAAAGGGCTGATCCAGCTCGAGCGGCAGAAGCAGCAGGCTGACTGGCTCGCCAAGCTGAGGAAGAAGGCTTACATCAAGATGTTCTAGGCGATGCCGGTTATCGGCATCACGCTCGGGGACGCGGCGGGGATCGGGCCGGAGATCGTGGCTGCGGCGCTGCGGTCGGGGAAAGCGGACGCGCGTTTTGAGTATCGCGTCATTGGCGAAAAGGGGGACGCCCGCCCCGGCGAACCAACCCCAGCGACAGCGCGGGCGGCCAACGCGGCGCTGGAGGAAAGCGCGCGGCTCGCGCTGGCGGGCGAAATCGTGGCGGTGGTGACAGGACCGATCCACAAGGCGCGCATGCAGGCGGAGGGGTTCGCATTTCCTGGCCAGACGGAGTTCTTCGCCGCACGTGCCGGCGTGCAGGATTTCGCGATGTGTCTGACGGGCGGAGCGCTGACCGTCGCGCTCGTCACCGCGCACGTCCCGCTGCGCGAGGTCGCGGACTCACTGCGCGCCGAAGAGATCGTCCGCGTCGGAAACCTGCTCGCCGCTTTCCTCTCCACTCGCCTCGGCCGTGCGCCGCGGATCGCCGTCGCCGGCCTGAACCCGCACGCCGGCGAATCCGGCGCACTCGGCCGCGAGGAAATCGAGATCATCGAACCCGCCATCACCGAGCTGAATCGGGAATCGAAAATCGAAAATCGAAAATACCACGGCCCGTTTTCCCCCGACACCGTCTTTAACCGCGCCGTCGCCGGCGAATTCGACGGCGTGCTCTGCATGTATCACGACCAGGGTCTCATCCCGCTCAAGCTGCACGCCTTCGACTCCGGCGTGAACGTCACCCTCGGACTCCCCTTCCCCCGCACCAGTCCCGACCACGGCACCGCGTTTGAGATCGCCGGGAAAGGCATCGCCCGCCCCGACTCGATGATCGCCGCGATCAATCTCGCCGCGGAACTCTCCTGGCAATGAACCTCGAAAAGTACTGGAAGCTCTTCGACATCGGGCTCCAGAACACCTTCGTCTATCGGTGGAATTTTCTCCTCCGCATGGTCTTTGGCATCGTGCCGCTCATCGGCATGGTCTTCATCTGGCAGGCCATCTTTGCGGAGAAAAAGGGGACGATCAGCGGCTACGACTACGAGGGGATGATCTTCTATTTCCTGGTCACCGTCTTTCTCGACAATCTCATCACGCCGACCGAGGACGAGTGGCAGATCGCGGCTGAGATCCGGGACGGAAAGATCAGCGCCTATCTCACGAAGCCGATGAGCTATCTCGGCTACCGCATCTGCACGTATCTCAGCTACCGGCTGCTCTACATCGCCGTCGTCTTCGGGCCGATCCTCGTGCTCGCGTGGATTTTTCGCGACGCGATCCGCCTGCCCGAGCACGCTCTCACCTGGCCAGCCTTTGCGCTCTCGACGGCAATGGCGGCGGGGCTCCAGTTTTTCATCGCCTACTCGCTGGCGATGATCGCGTTCTGGGTGCTGGAGATTTCGACCATCGTGTTCCTGCTCTACTCCTTCGAGTACTTCCTCAGCGGGCACATTTTCCCGCTCGATATCATGCCCGCGTGGCTCCAGGGCTTCATCAAGTGGTCGCCTTTCACCTACGAGCTTTTCTTCCCCGCTCAGGTGGCGATGGAGCGCGTGCAGGGCCGGGCGCTGGCGGAAGGCCTGGCGATCCAGGCCGGATGGCTGCTCGTCGCGTGGGGCTGCGCCCGCTTCCTCTGGGCGCGGGGCGTCCGGAAATACCAGGCCTTCGGCGGCTGAGGCCGCCCGCGCCGCCTACGGCACCGGTTTTGCGGCGGGCTTGACCTTGCGCCGCGCGCGCACGACCACATTTTCGCCAAACTCGGCAAAGTCCTCGCGGGCGGAGAATGCCGACTCATCCGCAAAGCTCCGCCAGTCCCCCTTCCGGAACGCGCAGAGTGCGGACGGATGCTCTTCGAGGAACTCGCGCAGCCCTTTCTTCCACACGACGACAGGGATCGGGTGCGCCGCCCAGAATGGCTGCGCCTTCTTTGAAAGCACCCGTACGGCCGGATTCTCGGCGCGGATGTCCGTGTTCGTGTAGAAGATGACCCCGCGCGCAAGGAACTTGCCGGTCAGCATCGGCTCATCGCCCTCCCGCTCGCGCATCAGCATCTGCGCCACGGGGCGTGCCGAACTCTCCGCTTCCACCGCTTTCAGCGCCGACGTCAGCGCGCCGACGATCAGCGCGATGCTCGCGGTCGAACTGGCGAGCATCCACGTGGAAAGCGAGCGGCGCAGGAGGAAGACGAGGCTAACCAGGAGGCAGGCGAAGACCATCAGCACCGGCACCTCAAATGGCCGCAGGGTCCTGGTCAGGGATGCCGCCTTTTCACCCAGCCACGTGGTGGTGGAAAGCGGGGACGTGTCGGAAAGCGTCAGCGCCGCAAAAATGCCCACGAGCGCGCACTGGAACACCGCGAAGCCAATCACCAGCCGCCGCTCGCCAGCGCTGGCAAAGCCGTGCTCCAGCAGATTATCGAGAGTCCGCCCGACGAGCAGCCCGAGCGGCACGAAGAGGTAAAAGGCGTAGGAGGGAATCTTCGACTGGCAGATGGTGAGAAAGACCAGGCTTGTGAGCAGCCAGCACCATTGGAAAAACGCCGCCTCATCCTCGCGCAAGCGGCCCCATGCGCGCCACACGGTCAGTGCCACGGCCGGCATCCACGGAAGCGAGCCAAGGAGCAGCAGGCCGGGGTAGTACCAGACGTGATTGTTCGAGGGATGCTCGGCCACGAGCACTCGCATCCAGTTGTCGCGGATGAAAAACTCCTCCCAAAACGGCTTCGCGTGCCACGCGAACATCGCCCCATACCACGGCACCACGATCACCGCATACGCCACCACGCCCCACCAGAAACCGCGTCCGCGGAAGAGATGCCCGCGTTTCGTCCCGATCGAAAACGCCACCGTCGCCATGATCGTGACCAGCGAACCGAGCGGCCCTTTCGTCAGCACCGCAAACCCCGCCCAGACCAGATGCCAGAACATCCATTTGTCGCGGTGCTCCACCTCGCGCACCGCCAGCCAGTAGCAGAAGACCGATCCGGCGATGAACGCCGCCAGCGGCACGTCCGTGAGCATCAGGCGCGACATCACGCAGAATTCCAGCCCCGTCGCCATCACCAGCGCAGCCAGGAATCCCGTACGCGCATTCCACGCCTTGGAACCAAACCACCACACGAGCAGCGTCAGGATCGTCGCAAACACCGTCGCCGGCATGCGTCCGGCGAATTCCGTCTCGCCGATGAACTTGAACGACGCGGCGATCAGCCAGTAGTAAAGGATCGGCTTTTCAAACTGCGGCTCGCCGTAGATCTGCGGCGTCATCCAGTCGCCCGACTGCACCATCTCGCGCGCAGTCTGCGCATAGAAAGGCTCGTCCGGATCGATCAGCCCCAGCGTCCCCAGCCTCCACCAGAAGGCCGCGAAACAGACAACAAGCAGGACGACGAGATCGATCTTTCGGTTTTTAAACACGCGGCACCGTCTGCAATCACGTCATACCGGGCAAACAAATACCGAATGCGTCAGAGCTGCTGGCGCAGGAGCGCCGGACCAGCGCGCAGGAGAGCTTGGCTCCGCTGCTCCCACCCGGAGCCAAGCGCTCCTGCGCGCCCCCGAGGCGCTCCTGCGCCCGGACTTCCGACTAGTTTCACACTCTCCAAGCAACGCCTGCAGCGATCACCCTTTGGTGATTTCAATTCGAGGAAAGACAACTCACCGCATTCTCTGCGTCTTCGCGCCTCTGCGTTAAAAATCCATCTGCTCCAACCGCATCGCACGCTACGGCACCCTGTTGATCGTGCTCCCGATCATCGTCTCGATCTCCGCGCCGTCCGCTGCGCGCAGCCGCATCTTGATCTCCATCTGCATCACCGGCTGGAGACCGGGGACGGAGAGCGTCACCGTCCTGCCGTCCGGCGAAAGTTTCGACGCGCTCACCTCCACTTTGTCGCGCCCCTTCTCGCCCGGCCTTGCGAGCGAAAGCTCGGGCGCGGCATACGTGCTCCACCATTGGTAGTTGTATTGCTCGATCGCGAAATTCTCCGCGTCGTTCGCCTCCGCCGTCGCCAGCGGCTCCGGGAATGTGATCGATATCTCGTCCTTTCCCATATGCAGCCCCGTGGGCAGATGCACCGGCCGCCCGGTGTAGCGCACGCGCTGAAAGCAGCCCTCCTTCGCCGCGTTCGACTGCCAGCCTTTCAGCCCCGCGACATAGAGCTGCCCGTCCTGCGGATTGAAACGCGCCCGCATGATCCCCGACGTGAATTTCACCGGCAGCGTGATCGCCCCGCCCTGCGCCACGCCGTCCACCTTTTCATCCAGCACCGCGAGCAGCGAGGATTTGCCGTACGACGTGCTCAGCATCCGTCCCTCGTACGGTCCCCACTTCCCGCCCGTCACCCAGACCTGGCCGCCCGTGGAGTTGTCCATCGCCATCGGGATGTAGCAGACCGGCGGGTCAAAGCTCGGGGGAGCCACCGCGGTCTTGTCCAGCCGCGGGTCGGCCACGTGGCCGTAAAAGCCGCCCGGCTTCACCAGGCTCAGCTTGCTCGACGGAATCCAGTGCCCCTGATTGTCACCCACCACGATCTCGTCGTTCGGCCCGATGCCCATGCCATTCGGCGCGCGGAAACCCGAGGCGACCACATCCGTCTTCCTGCCGTCCGGCGAGACGCGGAAGAGCGACGCGTGCCACTCCCGCTTTGTCCCGAGCTGATTGCCACCGACCACGTAATAGAAGTTCCCCTTGCTGTCCGTCTGGAGGTCGAAAGCGAACGCGTGATAGCTCGGCCAGAGCGTCCGGTCGTTGTTGAAGCACTCGTAGAAATCCGCCTCCCCGTCGCCATTCAGATCGTGCAGTCGCGTGATCTGGTCCCGCCCGTGGACATAGACCGTGTCCTTCACGATCCGCAGCCCCAGCGGCTCGAAAAGGCCGACGGCAAAACGCTTCCACACCACCTTCTCCAGCTTCGCGTCCAGCCCCGACACGATCCACACATCGCCATTCAGCGTCGCCACCGCCGCGCGTCCGTCGGAGAAAAAGTCGAACGCCGAAATCCGCATCCACGACATCCACGGATTGCCCTCAGGGAGCGGGATCGTATCGACCACATACGCCGCGTCGTCTTTCGCCACGCTGCCTCTCAGCTCGAAAGTCTGCTGCCACCGTGCCGGCCCGCCTTTGCAAAGCGCCGCGAGATTTTCCGGCGCACCCATGACTTTCGCCATCGACCCCACCTGCACGGCCTCCGGCGGCCCGAGCACCACGCCGAAGTTCAGCGTCGCAGCATGCGGCGGCACCGTGAAGACGAACCGCCCATCCGCACTTTTCGCTGCAACTCCACTCGATGCCGCAATCAGCCCCACGCTCAGCGCGGGAGCGGTCTTGTCGCGCTCATCCGCGATCAGCAACTGCAACGCTGCGGCTGAGGGCCCAACCGTGAAGCACCGCACGAAAATCGCCTGCTCGCCCGCGTTTGCCAGCGACGGCGACTCCAGCACGTCGCAGCCTTCGACCGTGTATGAAAGAATCACGCGCTCGCCGTAGAGATAGAACCCCTTGAACCGCCCGCTTTCCTTTGGCAAAGGCCCGGCCTTCTCCGGTCGAGGGTCGGCGAACAGGCCGTCCCGCGACCAGCCGGGTCCTTCCGGCGTGCGGAAGCGGATTTCTCCCGCGATCTCCCCCGCCCCGGTGCCGTCGCCTTTGTAAGTGCCGATGTTCGTCTTCTGCAGCTTGAGAAACCCGCCCGTCCACCCCGCCGCCATGCGCAGCGTGTCGGTGTCGAAACAGACGTAACCCTCGTCCTTCGGACCCAGCTTGATGACCATGCCTTTCGAGGCGACGTGCCGACCTTCCTTCGGGCCTGGCGCATCGACTCCATACGTCATCACCGGCCCGTAGAGCATCTGCGAACCCTTTGTGGGGGCCGCCTGCCCGGCTGCCGCGCGCTCTTTCGCCGCGACATCATCCTCCACGGCATGGAGGGAGAAACCCGAAAGTGCGATAAGCGCAAGCATGGCGACACCGGTCGGGCGCAGAAGGGAGGGGAACATAGGCGGTGGGTAAGGCTGGGAAGGGAGAAAGGGAACCACGGATTGCACCGATTGACACGGATTCCCGTCGCGAGCCGATCAGCGAAATCCGCAGTCGATGCCGCCGCCGAAAAGAACCAACCCCGAACCCCGCCGTAACAAATCCATAACATGCCCGCGCGAGGCTTTCTGCATCGCCGGCCGCACTCCGCGGCTGGCGTAAACCAAAAGCAAAATCAGAAAGACCCCGAACATGAAAACCAGCAGCATCCGCGCGGCGTTCACGCTCATCGAGCTCCTCGTCGTCATCACCATCATCGGCATCCTCGCCGGGCTCGCCGTGCCCGTTTACCAAAAGATCATCATGAACGGCAAACAGACCAACGCCATGAACAACGCCCGCCAGATCGGCCTCGGCCTGCGGCTTTTTGCCAATGACTTCGACGGCAGCTACCCGGCAAAAAAGAACTCCTACGGCGAGGACATCAAGACCTCTAACGATGTCTTCCGCAGCCTTGTGCCGACCTACGTGGACAATGAGAAAGTCTTCGCCGTCGGCGGCTCAAAGGCCGGCCCCACAGTCGATGGCGACATCAGCGACGCCGCTCACATCGTCGCGCCCGGCGAGAACCACTGGGCATACGTGGACGGCCTCACCTCCAGCTCAAACTCGAACTGGCCGCTCATCGCCGACCACACCGACGGCACCGGCAGCTACACCGACAAGGAAAGCGCGCTCGGCGGCACATGGAAGGGCACCAAGGCCGTGGTCCTGAACACCGACATGAGCGCCCACCTGACCCCGCTCCTTGGCACCGGCAGCAAACGCTTCATCCCGCGCGCTGGCGACAAGACCAAGAACGCCCTCGCCGTCGCCGACTACATGGGCGAAGGCGCGAAGCTTCTGGAGCCCGCGCTGTAATTGTCTTCGTCCACGAAAACCACGAAAGGCACGAAAGCATCCGCAGCCCTGCCGGAACATCTTTCGTGTCCTTTCGTGTCTTTCGTGGACACATTTTTCCCAGTGGTAAAAGCTGCCCCGATCCCCCGCCGCGTGACCCTCCACGAAATCAAACCCAAGCAGCTCCGCGCGCTCCTCCTGCTGCTCGTCCTCGTGCCTTTCATCCCCACGGTGCTCATGCTCCGATTCATGCTGGATGCCCTCGCCGGCGAGCGCGACGCCGCCGTGGAGCGCACGTCAGCCGTCTATCAGCAGACGTTGGTGAACGCGGGTCCGTCGCTCGTGAAGCATCTCGCCAGCAAGGCCGGCACGCAGCAGCCCGAGGATGCGCGCAAGTTTTACCGCGGACTTTTTGACCGCGAAATCGAGGTCGCCATCGCCGATGCCAGCGGTGCCATCGTGGCCGGCCCCACCTCCCCGCCGGGCAAGCTCGTCGCGCAGGCGCACCTCCGGCACCTCGATCTCCCGTGGCAGGCGCGGCTCTATCTCGTGGACGATTCCGCGATCAAGGAAGCCGTCCGCGTCCAGTTCAAAGTC
>JAYTML010000633.1:0-2466 GCA_043728655.1 Chthoniobacter sp.
AAGGACCGGTTCGGCATCCCGGTGCTGCGGTTTTTCTGGAAGTGGAGCGACCACGAGAAGAAGCAGGCCGTCCACATGCAGCAGACCTTTAAGAACATCATCGAAAGCATGGGCGGCTCCGTCATGGGCAAGGTCGAGCTAGACCCGGAAAAGGCCGTGATGGCGGGCGGGACGATCATCCACGAGGTCGGCACGACCTGCATGGGCGCGGATCCGAAAAACTCCGTGCTCAACCAATGGAGCCAGGCGTGGGAGTGCCCGAATCTTTTCGTCACCGACGGCGGACCCTTTGCCAGCAACGCCGACAAAAACCCCACGCTCTCGATCATGGCGCTGGCCATGCGGAGCTGCACGTATCTCGCGGAGGAGATGCGGAAAGGGACCATCGGCTGACCCCGCAGATTCACCCGATTGAGGTAATTGCCCAACTCCCGCCCGCCGCCAACCTTCACCACCGCTCCCATGAATCTGATCCCGCTCCCACTCTCCCGCCGCGATGCGCTCAAGCGCGTGATCGCAATCACCGCCGCGCTATCCGCCGCGGAACTGCAAGGCTTCGGCGCCACCGGCAGCCGCGGCATCGGCACCGACCCGAACCTGCTGAAAAAGGAAATCCCGTGGGACCGAGTGCTGACGGCGGAGGAAAAGCGGATCGTCACCGTGCTCGGCGACCTCATCATTCCGGCGGACGAGCATGGCCCGGCGGCGAGCGCGGTGGGCGTCCCGGACTTCATCGACGAATGGGTGAGCGCGCCCTACGAAGCGCAGCAGAAGGACGGGAAGGTCATCCGCGAGGGTCTGGCGTGGATCGACGGTGAGGCGAAGAAGCGCTTTGGCAAGGGATTCGCGGACGCCACCGCCGCGCAGCAGACGGCGCTGCTCGATGACATCGTAAAAGAGGGGACGGACGCGCGGAAGGCGGCGAACGGCTTTTTCACGAACTTCCGCGACAAGGTGGCCGGCGGCTACTACTCCACGCCCGAGGGTTGGAAGGCGATCGGCTACGTCGGCAACGTGGCGATCGCGGAATTTCCCGGGCCGCCGCCGGAAGTCCTCAAACATCTGGGCCTCGCGTAAAATGGCCTTTGTAAACGCCAGCAAGACCGCGCCGCGCTATGACGCCATCGTCGTCGGCAGCGGAGCCGCCGGCGGGATGAGCGCCTACGTCCTCGCGAAGGCGGGGATGAAAGTGCTGATGCTCGAAGCGGGAAGGAACTACGACGCCACGACCGAGACGCCGATGTTTCAAAGCAATGCGGACGCGCCCCTCCGCGGCGTGGCCACGCCGGAAAAGCCGAACGGCTTTTATGACGCCACGATCGGCGGCTGGAAGGTGCCGGACGAACCCTACGTGGTGCAGCGCAAGGACGGCGCGTGGACCGAGGGCGAGGTCATCGACCGCGTGAATGCGTCGCAGAATTTCATGTGGTGGCGCGCACGGATGCTCGGCGGGCGCACGAACCACTGGGGCCGCGTCTCGCTGCGGATGGGGCCGTATGACTTCAAGCCGAAGAGCCGCGACGGGCTGGGCTTTGACTGGCCGATTTCGTATGAGGACATCGCGCCCTACTACGACAAGACCGAGGAACTGATCGGCGTCTTTGGCAGCAAGGAGGGGATCGAAAATGCGCCGGACTCCGACTTCTTCCAGCCGCCGCCCAAGCCGCGCGGCTTTGAGCTGCTGGCGCAGAAAGCCGCGAAGGCGCTCGGCATCCCGATGGTGCCCTCGCGCCTCGCCATCCTCACGAAGCCGCTTAACGGCCGCGCCGCGTGTTTCTACGCGACGAACTGCGGGCGCGGCTGCTCCATCCGCGCGAACTTTCAAAGCACGACGGTCCTGATCCCGCCCGCGCTGGAGACGGGCAATCTCGACATCGTCACCGATGCCATGGCCCGCGAAGTCAGCGTGGACGCGGCTGGCAAGGCGACGGGCGTGATCTTCGTGGACAAGCACACGGGCAAGGATGTGCAGGTAAAGGCGCGCATCGTCATCCTCGGCGCCAGCGCATGCGAGTCCGCGCGGCTGCTGCTGAATTCCAAGAGCGCGCGCTTTCCGAACGGCCTTGCGAACGGCCACGGCCACGTCGGGCGCTGGCTGACAGACAGCACCGGGAGCTCGCTCGGCGGGCAGGTGCCCGCGCTGGAAAACGCTCCCATCGTGAATGAGGACGGCGTTTCCAATCCGCATCTCTATATCCCGTGGTGGCCGCACGCCGAGCAGCTCGCCGGCAAGCTCGGCTTCCCGCGCGGCTACTACACATGGCCGGGCGGCGGGCGCACGATGCCGGACATGGGCACGATGCGCGGAATCCTCGGAAAATCAGGCGGCGCTTTCGGCAAAAAGCTGAAGGAGGACGCGCGGCGCTACTACGGCTCGTTCGTGAGCTTCGGCGCGCGCGGCGAGATGATCCCGAACGAAAAGTCATTCTGCGAAATCGACCCGGAGAAGAAGGACAAGTGGGGCAT
>JAYTML010000634.1:0-4269 GCA_043728655.1 Chthoniobacter sp.
ACGGTGAAGCGGGAGCAGGTCATCGCGTTTTTGGAGGAAGCCAAAAAGCGGATGCTGGCCGTGGCCGCGTGAAAATCCTGCTGGACGAGTGCATCGACCGGCGGCTGGCGAGGGATTTGCAAGGGCACACCGTCAAGACTGCGCCGCAGATGGGATGGGCCGGCATCAAGAATGGTCGCCTGCTGGCTCTGGCCGAAAATGAGTTTGATGTATTCGTGACCGTGGATCGCAACCTGTCTTTCCAGCAACACCTGCCGAAATTCAAAATCGCCGTGCTCGTGCTGAGTGCGCGCTCGAATCGCCTGGCGGATTTGCAGCCGCTGGTTCCGGCGATGCTCGCCATTTTCCCGACGCTCAAAGCGGGAGAGGCGACGCTCATTCCGTAGTATACTGCCGTTGTATACTGACGCCGAAAAATGGGAGGATTCGGGAAAATTCGGGAGGACATCGGTATCCGCACAAAGCTCTTGTTTCGTGTTATTTAGAGACTCCAGAAGATTCGGGAGCATTCGGGAAAAATCGCCCTTTTCTTGGTGTAAACGAGCCGCTCTACCGCTGAGCTAACTGCCCTTTTCGCTGTGAAGCTGCGGGATCAAGTAGGCTGCGCCCCCGCCCGGCGGCAAGCGGATTCCGCCTCCAGCCGGCGGGAGAGCATCGCCCGCTAGGCGGCGCGCCCGGTGAAGTCGGCGTGGGTGAGGACGGGCGAAGGCTCTCCGCCCTATTCAGCCGCGCCCTTCACCCGCATCTTTACGCCGTACACCTTCTTGCTCGCGGTGATGAAAAGCAGGTCGCGGTCTTTGCCGCCGAAGGTCACGTTGCCGGTCCAGGCTTCGGGGATTGGGATGTTGGTGAGCTGCTTTCCCGTCTTGTCGAAGACGGTCACCCCTTTGCCGGTGAGGTACACATTTCCCTCGGCGTCGATCGTCATCCCGTCCGAGCCCAGTTCGCAGAAGAGCGTTTTGTTTTCCACGGTACCGTCGGGTTTGATGGAGTAGGAGTAGGTCTTGTGCGCGCCGATGTCGGCGACGTAGAGCGTCTTTCCGTCAGGAGTGCCGACGATGCCGTTGGGCTGTTTCAGGTCGGTGATGACGGGCGTGGCCTTCCTCGTTTTCGTGTCGAAGTAATAGACGTACTGGCCCGGCTGCTGCATGGCCTTGTCACGGTCCCAGTAGTCGCGCGCGTAGAGCGGGTCGGTGAAGTAGAAGTTGCCGTCGGGGCGCAGCCAGAGGTCGTTCGGGCCGTTGAGGAGTTTGCCGCCGACGTCGGTCGCGAGGACGGTGACTTTTTTGTCGGGCGTGATGGACCACAGCTCGTTCTTGCCGTCCGCGCAGGCGATGAGGTTTCCAGCCTTGTCGAAATAGAGACCGTTGCTGCGGCCGGCGGGCTTGAGCCAGTCGGAGAGCGTGCCGTCGGCGGCGGTGTATTTGACGATGCGGTCGTTTGGCTGGTCGGTGAAATAGACGTTGCCCTCGCGATCGACGGCGGGGCCTTCGGTGAAGAGGTAGCCTTCGCCGAGGACTTCCACTTTCGCTCCGTCGGCGATGAGGCCGGAGTCATCGCCGTGGGCGAGGATGCTGGGAACGATGAGGGCGGCGAGCAGGAGCGGGAGGGATTTCATGGGGATGGGTAAGTGCGATTACTTGGTCAGGAAGGTGAAGACGGTCGTCTCGCGCAGCGGCTCGCCGGGCTTCACGACGATGGATGGGAAATTCGGGTAACGGATGGCGCCGGGGTAATGCTGCGTCTCCAGGCAGACTGCGGTGTGGCCGAGATGGTTGCCCGTGTAGAGCTGGATGGCGGGCTGGGTCGTGCGCACTTCCATGACGCGGCCGCTCTTTGGCTCGGTCAGCCGCGCGGCGAGCTTCAGGCCTGCACCTTCGGCGAGGATGTAGTTGAAGTCGTAGCCGCCCACGCCGGGCTTCACCTGCGCGATGCGGTCGCCGATGCGCGTCGGCTCGTTGAAGTCCATGGGCGTGTCTTTGAGCGGGAGGATTTCGCCGGTGAGGATGAGGTCGGCGTCCGCCGGCGTGTAGTGGTCGGAGGGGATCCACAGGATGTTGTCGAGGCAGCTTCCGCCGCCTGCGAGGTTGAAATAGGCGTGGCTGGTGAGGTTCGCGATGGTGGGTTTGTCGGCCTCGGCTTCGTAGTCGATGCGGAGTTCGTTGCGGTCTGTCAGCGTGTAGGTCACGGAGGTGGTCAGGTTGCCTGGAAAGCCTTCCTCGCCGTCCTTGCTTAGGTAGGTGAGTCGCACCGACGACTCGCCGTCTTTCGCGGCAGTGTCCGCGACCGTCCACACCGACTGGGCGAAGCCTTTGCGCCCGCCGTGAATCGTGTTCTTCCCGTTGTTCGCGGGCAGATGGTAAGTCACGCCATCCAGCTCGAATTGCGCGCCAGCGATCCGGTTCACCACGCGCCCGATGATCGCAGCCGGGCCATTGAAACGCTCGAATTTCTCCATCGTATCGGTCGTGAGCACCACGTTGCCGAAGTTGCCGTCGCGATCCGGCACCTGCAGTTCCTTGATGATCGCGCCGTAGGTGATGATCTGCGCGCTCATGCCTTTCGCGTTCCGCAGGGTGACGAGCTTCACCGCCGAACCATCCGCGGCGTTTCCAAAATCCGCCTGCGCGACGCGCGTGAGGTCCTGCGCCGACGCGGGCACGAGCGCGACCAACAGCGCGAGGATGAAAAGTCGGAAGATGTGCATGGCGTTATTCGTAGAGGGCTTTGGAGAAATCGATCCGGTAGATCATGCCTTCATAGCCGACCACGTAAAGATTGCCCGCCTCGTCTTCGCTGAATGAGACGAGCCTCTGCGGGATCGCCCCGATCTCCCTGGCAGCCTTCAGCGCACCGTCCCGCTGAGTGACGCCGAAGATGCGCTTGGAGTTGTAATCGCCGAAGACGTACACGCCGTAAAACGACGAGTCCTTGTCGCCACGGTACACGTGCCCGCCCGTGATCGAGTTTCCGTATTTCCGGCGATAGGCAAAGACGGGCTGCGTGTAGGTGCGGCCTTCCTTCCGATACTGATTGGAGAACGGCTCGAAACCCTCATAGACGCTCCAGCCGTAGTTCTCGCCGCGATGCACGATGTCCACTTCCTCCACTCGATCCTGCCCCACATCGGCCAGCCACAAATCGCCGTTGAGGCGGTCAAAGGAAAAGCGCCACGGATTGCGCAGGCCATACGCCCAGATCTCGGGACGCGCATCGGCCTGGCCGACAAATGGGTTGTCCTTTGGAATGGCGTAAGCGAGGCCGGCGGCGGCGTGGTCCACGTCGATGCGCAGGACTTTTCCAAGCAGGAGCTGCAGATTCTGCGCGTGCCCGTTGGGGTCGTTGTGTGGACCGGTGTCGCCCATCACGAGGTAGAGGAATCCGTCGGGCCCGAAGTGCAGACAACCGCCGCTGTGATCCTCGGCCACGCTGGCGATCTTTATGATGTCGCGCGCGGGCTTGCCGGAGTCCGCGCGAAAGTCCGCGTCCATCTGCTTTTCGACGATGCGCGTGACGACGTTGCCGTCCTCAAGCACCTGGTAAAACAGATAGTACTTTCGGTTCTCGGGAAACTTCGGATGAAAGGCCACGTCGAGCAGCCCATTCGGCCCGCGATCGCTGAACACCTCGAGCGAGAGATCCACAAATACGGTGCGTTCGTCGCCGGACGGTGTTTTCTCCACGCGCCAGATCACTCCCTTTTGATGCAGTACGAGGAACGCATTCGGGCGTCCGGGGATTTGGCGAAACGAGCTGAGGCCCGTCTCCGCCTTTCCACGAGGAAGCTGAAACGCCTCGGCAAAGAATGGCTGGAGTTCCACCGCCTTTGCGAGCGGCGGGATTTCAACCGGCGCACCGAGATGGTCGGCGAGCGTGGATGCAGGCTGCTTCAGCGTCGTCAGGTATTCGATCAGATCGGTGAACTCCTTCACGGAGAGCGCGGCGTGCTGCCCTTCCGGCATGAGCGAAACCGCAGTGCCGGACTTCTCCTTGATCTCCGAAATCGCGACCGAGACCAGTTTCCCGTCAGCGCCCATGAGTTGAATCCCGGCATCGTTCGCCTGCTTCAAAACGCCCTGATACGTCGCGCCCGCCTTCGTCTCCACGATCACCGTGCCGTAGCCCGGCGCGATGGTTGCCGACGGCTGCAACACCGCATCCACCAGATCACGCCGCCCAAACGTATCGCCCGCCGCGGACAAATCCGGCCCCGCCTTGCTCGCGCTGCCATCGATCGAATGACACTGCGCGCAAATCAGCCGCTGGTCT
>JAYTML010000635.1:0-2785 GCA_043728655.1 Chthoniobacter sp.
TCGCTCGGCTACCAGCTCAAGCATTTCGGCAAATGGCACCTCACCGCCGGCATGGGCCAGAGCGTGAACATGAGTCCCTGCACGGTCGGCGGCTGGCCCGCGTTTGCCGGCGCGATCTCCGGCGCGCTCAGCAGCTATACGAGTTGGACGAAAGTGGTGACCAACCTCACGCCTCCCAGCACGAGCGCGACCGCGACCACGACCTACGCCACCACCGACATCGTCAACGATGCCGTGCCGTGGATCCAGGCGCAGGCGGCGGCGAACAAGCCGTGGTTCGCATGGGTCGCCTTCAATGCCCCGCACACCCCTTTTCACCTGCCCAGTCCCACGAGCCTCTGCCCGAGCTACGCCTCGCTCAGCGGCACAGCGGGAGACATCTCGGCAAACCCGCGCTCCTACTACAATGCCGCGGTCGAAGCGATGGACACCGAGATCGGGCGCCTGCTCGCCGCAGTGGATCTCTCGAAAACGACGGTCATTTTTCTCGGCGACAACGGCACTCCCGGCCAGGTGCTCCAGACGCCTTTCCCCACCGGCCACGGCAAGGACACGCTCTACGAGGGCGGCATCCGCGTGCCGCTGGTCATCCGCAGCCCGGCTGTCGTGTCGCCGGGCCGCGCGTCGGATGCGCCCGCGCACGTCGTGGACCTCTACTCCACCATCCTCGATCTCGCCGGCATCGCTGCGTCGGGCACGGTGCCCTCCGCCGTCACGCTCGATTCGAAGAGCCTGCTGCCGGTCTTGCAAAACCAGACCGTCACCCGCCCGCGCCGTTACTCCGAGCAGTTCGACTCCAACCTCGCCACGACCGGAGGCCGCATTCTGCGCGACGACCGCTACAAGATCATCCGCAACCGCAGCGGCACCGACGAGTTTTACGACCTCCAAAGCGACCCGTATGAAAGCGCGAATCTGCTCGCGGGCGGCGTCGGCGCGATGACCGCCGAGCGGCAGAGCCGTTACTACCGCCTGCGCTTTGATCTCGGGAGCTACACCGCGATGGCAAAACCGCCGGTCATCACTTCCGGTCTCGCCGCGGGCAGCTTCTCGGTCACCTCCGCGCAAAACGCGGGCGCCGCGCAGACATTGTGGCGCTGCACCGATCTCCCCGGTGGCTTCTGGGTGCCCGCGCCCGGCGCGACCAATTCCGTGAGCGGGACAAACATCACTTTCACCGATCCCGCGCCGCCCGCGAGCGCAGCATATTACAGCATCCTGGCCGAAACGCCGTGACCCAGTGTGTCCCGCTCACATCAGCTCGTGGGATGACCGTCCAATGACCTTTTGAAAACTCGCCGCCTATTTCTAACAGCGGTCCTTTCGCTGCTGCTTCATGCCCGCATGGCATCGGGCGCGGTGCTGGAGGTCGCGGTGCGGCATGTTTTCAATGGCGACGCGCTGCTGCCGGATTCGCTGCGGTATGAAAACGCGGCGCACGAGACGCTGTCGGTCGAGCGGCTGAGCTATCTGCTGACGGGCTTCGCGCTGGAGCGCGAGGACGGCGCGTGGGTGGAACTGCCGGAGAGCATCGCGTGGATGGACGCGGCGCGGCGGCGGACGACGGTGCGCGTCGCCGGGGTGCCGGATGGAAAATATCGCGCGCTGCGATTTCACCTCGGCCCGGACGCAGCGGCCAACTCGGCGGACCCGGCGCAATGGCCCGCCGGGCATCCGCTCAATCCGAATCTCAACGGGCTGCATTGGACGTGGCAGACGGGCTACATCTTCCTCGCGCTCGAAGGCCACTTTCGCGCCGCGGCGGGGGCGGAACCGGGCGGCTACTCGTATCATTTCGCGCGCACGCCGAACCGCACGCGCATCAGCCTCGCCGCGCCGCTCGACCTCACGCACGACGCCGGGGTGCTGCTCGATTTCGACCTCGCCGCGCTGCTCAATGCGCCGCGCCCGCTCTCCTTCGCGCGCGACGGCGACGCCACGCATTCGCGCGAGGGCGACCCCGTCGCGGCGGCGCTCATGGCGAATCTGCCGGGCGCTTTCCGCGTGCGGCAGATCGTGTCCGCAGCGCCGGCGATCAGCCTGCCGTCGCCAGTGCAGCCGCTTTATCTGCCGGAGAAATTCACGCCCTACCGCTTCACGATGAGCGGGACTTTTCCCATCCCCGACCTGCCGCGCGACAATCCGCTGATCGAAGAGCGCGTGGCGCTCGGGCGAAGGCTTTTCCACGAGACCGCGCTCTCGCGCGACGGATCGATCTCGTGCGCGTCGTGCCATCAGGCGGGCAGCGCTTTTGCGGATCCGCGCCCGGCGAGCCTGGGCGTGCGCGGGCAAGTGGGGACTCGAAATGCCATGCCGCTTTTCAACCTGGCGTGGAAGACGAGTTTCTTTTGGGACGGTCGCGCGCCATCGCTCCGCGCGCAGGCCCTGATGCCCATCGAGGACCGCACCGAGATGGACGAGACGCTCGAACGCGTGACCGCGAAGCTCGCGAAGAAGGAGGACTACCCCGCGCTCTTCCGCGCGGCGTTTGGCACGGAGGAAATCACGGCGGAGAAGCTCGGCCTCGCGCTGGAAAACTTCCTCCTCACGCTCACGGCATACGACGCGAAATTCGACCGTGCGCTCCGCGGCCAGGCGACGCTCAGCGCCGACGAGCAGCGCGGCTTCGAGCTGTTCATGACGGAATTCGAGCCGCGCACCGGCCAGCGCGGCGCGGACTGTTTCCACTGCCACGGCGGCCCGCTTTTTTCGGACCACCAGTTTCACAACAACGGCCTCGCACCCAACGACGCGGACCCCGGGCGCTTCCGCATCACGCAGCGCG
>JAYTML010000636.1:0-4219 GCA_043728655.1 Chthoniobacter sp.
ATGATGTCCTTTTCGAGGTTTGCCGTGTCGTTGTTGCCTTCGTTGGAGGTGCTGGTGTCGTTGGCGGGGTTGATATTGATGATCCCCATGTCCGCGACCACCAGCTTGCCGATGGCGGCGTTGCCAGCCGAGCGGAGGATATTCTCGGCGCGGGCGCGGGCGTCCGTGGCGGCGGCCGCCAGCATCTCCAGCTTCAGCTCGCCGAGCCGCGTGTAGAAATAGCGCGGACTGACGGAGTTCACCGACACGCCCTCCTCGATCAGCGAGGTGATTTCGCGGGAGGCCTTCTCCACCCGCGCCACGTCCGTCGAGCGCACCGCGACGGACTCGCGGGCCTGGAATCCTTTGGAGACCTTCGTTTCCTTGCGGACCGGGGTATTGGTGCCAGGCCGCACGGATTCCTCCACCACAGTCTCAAACATCTCCTGCACGGTGGCCGATTGCGGCTGGATCTCCTCGGCCTTGATGCCCTGCGCGAGGAGGAACGCCACCGCCTTGTCCCGCCCCTCGCGGAGCGCCCGGTAGGCCTCCGTGCGCTCGGGCGCGCGGCCCTCGACGACCGCGGACCACTGGATGAGGTCGGAGACGATCCTCTTCTTCGCCGAGCCGGTGATCTTGATGTTGCTTCTTTCCGGCCGCTTTCGGACGTCGCGCCAAGTGCCAGCGGCGATCGAGGTGGACCAGACAATGGCAATGGCGAGGGCGGCAATCCCGATGAAGCGGAGGTCGGGTCGGCGGCAAACGGGAGTGGGTTCGGGGCGGTCGGTCATGGAGTGGGTATGTATGCTGAGGCAGGGTTGGGATCACGAAAGGAATATCGTGCGCTCGGAATCAGAACGGGCCGGCTGCGCCGGATCTTTCAACAAAATGCGCCGCGTCAGGATTTGGCTCGGACCCGCGCGAGCAATCATCTTGCGCCAAATGGCGGGCTTCCTATCCTCCGCCGCATGAAAGCCCCCGGCCTCGCATGGCTCACCCTCCTCGCTCTCACGCTCTGCTCCTTTGCGGATGAAAAGCTGCGCGTCTCGAGCTTTTCCACCATCCTCACGGAGATCGCCGAGCAGGTCGGCGGCGACCGCGTGGCTGTGACCGGCCACGTCAGGCCGGGCGTCGATCCGCACGAATTCGAGCCCAAGCCGGGCGACCTCAAGACGGTCGGAAATGCGGACATCATCCTGCTTTCTGCGAAGCACATGGAGGGTTACGTCGGGAAGCTCAAGGAGAGCACGGGCACAAAGGGCGCCATCATCGAGGTGGGCGACCGCTTCGCCTCCCTCAAGATGAAGGCCGACGACGGCCACGGCCACGATCGCGGCGGCAAGGGCGAACTCATCGAGGATCCGCACTGGTGGCACAGCCTCGCCAGCATGAACAAGGCGGTGAAGGTCGTCCGCGACGCTTTCATCAAGGCTGCTCCGGCATCCGAGCCCGCTTTCAAGGAAAACGCGGTGAAGTATCTCGCAAAGCTCGACGCCCTCCAGAAGTGGACACGCACGGAACTGGCGAAGCTGCCACGCGACCAGCGCAAGCTCGTGACCTCGCACGATGCGTTTCAGTATTTCGCGAAAGAGAACGGCTTCGAGGTCTATGCCATCGAGGGCATCTCCACGGCCGATCAGCCGTCGTCGAAAAAGGTCGCGGACATCATCGCGGTGATCAAAGAAAAGGGCGTGAAGGCGATCTTCGCGGAGAAGATCCAGAATCCTAAAGTACTTACCGAAATCACCCGCGAGACCGGCGCGAAAATGGGCGGCGAGCTTCATGCCGACGGTCTCGGCGAGGGCGAGGCCGCGACCTACGAGGGGATGTACAAGCGCAACGTCTCGACGATCGTCAACGCGCTCAAATAGATGCGCGGCTCCCCGCTGCTCCGGGCGCTGCTCGCCTTTCTCGCGATCCTCTCGCTCGGCTGGCCGCTGCGAAAGCTGACCAGCGCGACCGATGCCCCGCCCGCGGCACCCGTGCCCGCTGGCGTCGAAGCGCAGGAAATCGGCCTGCGGCTGGCATTCACCCTCGTACCGAAGTCGGTGAAAGTGCTGCACCTCGACACGGAAGTCTGGAGCGAAACCGCGCCGGGCGCGGAGATGGAGCACCGGCTGAAACTGGCGTTTCCCGACGAAGGCATCGACCTCCGCTTTCAAATCGAATGGCCCGACGGCGCACCGCTCGCCGCGATGCGCGCGACGCTCACGGACCCGGCTGGCGACGCGCATGAGAAGAGCATCTGGGGCCGCGGCCGCGCGGATGAAGTGGTGACTTTCCCATGACGCTCCGCGCCTCCCTCAGCACCGCGCACGGTCTCGCCGTCAGCGATCTCACGGTGAGCTACAACCGCATCCCCGCGCTGCATCACATCGCATTCGAGGTGCCATGCGGGCAGTGCGTGGCGCTGCTCGGGCCGAACGGCGCGGGCAAATCCACACTGCTCAAGGCGCTCGCCGGGCTGCTCCCGCATGAGACGGGGCGCATCGCATTTCACGGCCACGAAGTGCGCGGGGCCACGCGCGATTTCGCCTACCTCCCGCAGCGCGAGGCGATCGACTGGGACTTTCCCACCACCGTCCACGGGCTCGTGGAAATGGGCCGCTACCTGCGGGTCGGCTGGTGGCGCAGCTTCGGCCGCGAGGATGACAAAGCAGTCGGCGAAGCCATCGCCGCCATGCACCTTGGGCCGCTCGCGCTGCGGCAGATCAGCGCGCTTTCCGGCGGGCAGCAGCAGCGCGCCTTCCTCGCCCGCGCGCTCGCGCAGCAGGCGCACGTCTTCCTGCTCGATGAGCCTTTCACCGGCCTCGACAAGCCGACGCAGGACAATCTCAAGCAGCTCCTCCGCGGCCTGCGCGACCAGGGGAAGCTCATCATCGCCTCGCATCACGACCTGCCGAGCGTGCGCGAGATTTTCGACCAGGCGATCCTCCTCAATGGCGAACTCATCGCCGCCGGCGCGATCGGCGAAGTCTTCACCGACGCGAACCTGCACAAGACCTACGACACGCCGACCTTCGCCGGCCCCGCGCCGCATCATCATCACAACCACGCGCACGACTGATGGACTGGCTCACCGAACCCTTTCAGCACGAATTCATGCGCCGCGTTTTTGTCGGCGGCGCGCTCATCGGATTCACCAATGGCTTTCTCGGCGCGTTCGTCGTGCTGCGCCGGATGGCACTTATGGCCGACTCGCTTTCCCACTCGCTGCTGCCGGGGCTGGCCATCGGCTGGATTCTCGCAGGCGGACTCGTGCCCAGCGCCCTGTTTGGCGGTGCGCTCTTTGCCGCGCTGACGGTCGCGCTTGGCGCGCAGATGCTCGCGCGCAGTTCGCGGCTGAAGGAGGACACCGCCCTCGGCATTCTCTACACCGTCGCATTTTCCGTCGGCATCGTGCTCATCGGTATTTTCAAAGTGCGCGTCTCGCTGATGCACTGGCTCTTCGGAAACATCCTCGGCCTTTCCGACACGGACCTCTGGATGATCTGGGGCATCAGCCTCGTCGTCGTCCCGCTGCTCGCCGCGCTCCAGCGCCCGCTGCTGCTCACGCTCTTCGATCCCACGGTCGCCGCCAGCCAGGGCATCCGCGTGAATCTCCTCAATTTCATCCTCATGATCGCGCTCGTGCTCACGATGATCGCCTCCCTCCAGGCCATCGGCGTCATCATGCTGCTCGGCCTGCTCATCGCGCCCGCGGCCACGGTCTATCTGCTGTGCGACTCGTATCCGGCGATGCTCTGGGGCGGCGGCCTCATCGGCATGCTCGGCTCGTGCGTGGGTCTGCTCGTGTCCTACCGCCTGAATCTCCCCTCCGGGGCGTGTATCGTCCTGGTGCTCGGGCTCATCTTTTTCGCAGCCTACCTTTTCAGCCCGCGCTACGGCCTCTTCCGGCGGCTGCGGCGTGCACGCCATTTTCATGAGGAAAGCCTCGCGCGCTGGCCCGGCGCCGCGCCCGGCGAGGAAAACGCCAGACCGGACTAGCCGGGCCGTGGCGCACTTCGCGGGAAAGCCACGTTTTTCCTCGCGAGTCGCACGACAGCGGCTACTAGCAGCGTCCCGAGATGGATTTTCTTTCCGATCCCCTGTTTTGGAAACGCTGGGTGCGCATCGTCTTCATCGACCTCGCGCTCGCGGGGGACAACGCCGTGGTCATCGCTCTGGCCGTGCGCGGGCTTCCGGCGCGGGAGCAGTTCCTCGGGCGCGTCTTCGGGACGCTCGGCGCGGTGGTGCTGCG
>JAYTML010000637.1:0-1596 GCA_043728655.1 Chthoniobacter sp.
GCGATCCGCGTCGCCGCCAACACGGCGCGATGTTTCCCACATGTTATTAACACAATCGAATCTCAGACAGCCCCAGACGGTTATCTATAACAGGTGACAATATATGTCATATAAAATGTGTTACAGGCATTTGGCTTCTTGTCGTGCTGTTCCGAAAACTGGCGCCAAGAAACATGATCGCATCTCTCTGCGGCTCGCGCTCGACAAGCTCCTCCCAACAATCGACATTTTCGCCGCATGAAATCCCGGATAGAGGCGCTGGTCTCGCAAGTCAGTGAAATCATCGTCGGAAAACGGGACGCCGTGCGTCTGGCGGTTTCGTGCGTTTTGGCGCGCGGGCATTTGCTGATCGAGGATCTCCCAGGTGTCGGCAAGACGACACTTTCCCATGCCTTGGCCCGCTCGCTCGGATTGGAATTCCGGCGCATTCAGTTCACCAGCGACCTTCTGCCTGCCGATATTCTAGGAAATTCCATCTACGACCGCGAGCGACAGCGCTTCGTCTTTCATGCGGGGCCGTTGTTCTCGCAGGTTGTGCTGATCGACGAGGTGAATCGGGCCACTCCCAAGACGCAGAGTGCGCTTCTCGAGGCGATGGAGGAAAGCCATGTCACCATCGATGGCGTGAGACACCCCCTGCCCGGGCCGTTTTTCGTTTTGGCGACCCAGAATCCACAGCACCAGATCGGCACCTTCCCGCTCCCTGAATCGCAGTTGGACCGTTTCCTTATGCGCATTGAGCTGGGCGTCCCGGATCGCGCGGCGGAGCGCACGATGCTCCTCGGCGCGGATCGCCGCGAGCTGCTGAGGACGCTCCAGCCGGTGATGAATGACGAGTCCCTTGTGGAAATCCAGACGCAGGTCCGCGCAGTTCACACATCTTCCGGGCTGCTTGATTACCTGCAAGACCTGCTCGACGCGAGCCGCCGCAGGCACCGGACGGGACTCTCACCGCGTGCGGGCCTCGCCCTTCTGCGCGCCTCCCAGGCTTGGGCGCTGATGGAGGGGCGCCAGATGGTGCTCCCCGAGGATCTCCAGGCTGTCGGCAGCAGCGTGATGGCCCATCGGCTCGGCCAGGACCTCGAGTCGGCGGAATCCGGACGCGCGCTCGCCCACAGCCTCCTTCGCGAGGTCGCAGTGCCCTAGGAAAATGAGCGCGCCCCGGTCGAGTCCGCGCGTCTGGGTCCTGCCAAATCGCAACACCATCGGCCTCATCGCCGTACTCCTCGCGATGTGGTACGCGGGCGCGAGCCAGACGAACGGCGCGGCCTACCTCCTCGGCTTCGTCCTCGCCAGCGTCGCCGCCGTTTCCGTCGTCCATACGTGGGCGAATCTACGCGGCGTTACCTTCACCGCCGATCCCATCGCCCCCGCCTTTGCCGGCGATCAACTGGTCGTCCCGCTCGCCGCCTCGTCCGAGCGCCACCGCGCGCACTTCGCCATCTCCGTGCATGCGCGAGGCGGTGCCCAGCCTGCGTCCTTCGGTGAAATCGGCGCGACCGGCGTGCATCGGGCGCGCCTCGCCGTGCCAGCAAAGCGCCGCGGCGTCTATGACGAGCTGCGCCTCCGCGCGGCGACCATCTACCCGCTCGGATT
>JAYTML010000638.1:0-1566 GCA_043728655.1 Chthoniobacter sp.
CTCCCTCGCCTCCTCGCCCTCCTGCTGCTTGCCGGTCTAGTTCCAGCACGCGCCCAGACCCCCGCCGAATTCACCCGCACGGAGGACGTCGTGTACGGCCGCAAGTTTGGCGTCGCCCTCACGCTTGATGTCATCCAGCCCGCCAAGCCGAATGGCTACGGCATCGTCTCGATGATCAGCGGCGGCTGGTACTCCAGTCACGACTCCATCAACCCGAAAGGCTACGCGCCTTACCTCGATCGGGGTTACACCGTCTTCGCCGTCTGCCACGGCTGCCAGCCGAAGTTCATCATCCCGGAGCTCACGCAGGACATTCACCGCGCCATCCGTTTCATCCGTCACAACGCCGCTAAGTGGGGCGTGAATCCCGACAAACTCGGCATCACCGGCGGCAGCGCCGGCGGGCATCTTTCGCTCACGATGGCCACGCAGGGCGGACCCGGAAAGGCGGACGCCAAAGACCCGATCGACCGCGAGAGCAGCGCCATACAGGCGGTGGCGTGCTTTTATCCGCCGACCGATTTCCTGAACTACGGGACGCCCGGCGATGACGCTGTCGGCGTCGGCACCCTGGCCAACTACAAGGGCGCTTTCGGCGCGGAGTCCGACACGCCCGAAGGCCGCCAGAAACTCGGCCGGCAGGTGTCGCCGATTTATTTCATCACCGCGCAGCTCCCGCCCACGCTCATCTTTCACGGCGACGCCGACAAACTCGTGCCGATCCAGCAGTCGGAAAGCTTTGTCCAGCGCGCCACCGAGGCGGGCGCGACCGCCAAGCTGATCCCGAAGGCGGGCGCGGTGCACGGCTGGGGGAGCCAGGGGCAGGACATGGTCATCATGGCCGACTGGTTCGACGAGCACCTGCGCGGCGTGAAAAAGTAGCCTCGGCTCCGGCGCTCGACTTTACGCTCCGAGCGCGGCCCGCGTGCGTTTGACCAGCGCGTTGTCCGGGTCGCCGGATCCCTTCAGGTAAAAGGCGCTCGCGGCCAGCAGGCGGTCGCGCCACGGCGGGGCGAGCCGCTCGGAGTCCTCGATCACCGCGGAGCTGAACTTGTAGTCATGCGAGTCGCGGCCCTTGAGGAAGATCAGCCTGCGCGCAGCATCCGCGAGCGGTCGCGGGCTTGGCTCGCTCCCGAGGTAGCCGAGAATCTTGCGCGCAGCCACGAGGCGGTCCTTGCTCATCTCGGCGAAAATCTCCGCGACCGCCTCGTCGCCCTTCGCCTCGGTCGCGAGCGGCTCCAGCGTATCGATGTGCACTCCGCTGTCCTGCCGGTTGCCGCGAAAGAGCGGGAGAAACGCCGCGTTTTGCAGCAGCAGCAGGCGGCGTGTCTCGTCGCTCTGCGTCCGCCGCCACGCGTACTGCATCGCATTGGTAAAAGTCATCGCGTGCAGCGAAAGGATGCCCGGCGCCTGCATCAACAGCTCACCCGCGCCCTGGTATAGCGCATCGAAGACTGACTGCGGCGCGACCCCGGCGTTCAGCAGCTTCAGCGTCATCCGACTCGTGTCGGCCGGACCGCCACTGCGGATCGCACCGTGCAGCTCCGCGCTCGCCTCGGCGCTTGG
>JAYTML010000639.1:0-1566 GCA_043728655.1 Chthoniobacter sp.
TATTTCCTGTGGTCCGCCCCGCCCGACGATGCGCTGCGCGCCGCCGCTGCCGCCGGGCGCCTCCGCGATCCCGCCGGGCTCGCGTCGGAAACGCGCCGCATGCTGCGCGATCCGCGCGTGCGGGAGCTGGCGGAATCCTTTGCCGTGCAATGGCTGCGGCTCGACCAGCTCTACACGGCAAAGCCCGATCCGCAGTTGTTCCGCGGCTTTTACTACGGCCAACAGGGCAAGCGCACGCTGCATGGCCCGATGCTCACCGAGGCGCTGCTGCTCTTCGAGACCGTGCTCGTCGAGGACCGCAGCGTGCTCGATTTCCTGAACGCCGATTACACATGGCTGAACCGACAGCTCGCGAAGCTCTACGGTCTCGAAGCCGCGTGCGCCGCGCCGCTCGCCACGCTCCCGCCCGCCAGTGCCGACGAGCTTAGGAATCTCCGCGCGAACAGCGCATGGGTGCGCGCCCCGCTGCCCGACCGCACGCGCGGCGGCTTCATCACGATGGCCGGGCCGCTGACGGTCACGTCGCTCCCGTTTCGGACGAGTCCGGTGAAACGCGGCGCGTGGCTGCTGGAGACGGTTTTCAACCGTCCGCCGCAGGAGCCGAAGGTCGCCTTCGTGCTTAAGGACGCGGAGAAAACGTCGCCGACGGCTCAGAGCGTTCGGCAGAAATTCGAGCAGCATCGCGACCAGCCGGCGTGCTTTTCCTGCCACATCCGGCTCGATCCGCCGGGCTTCGCGCTGGAGGCGTTTGACCCGATCGGCGCGCGCCGGACGCGCGACGGCCGGCAGCCGGTGGATGCGCGCGCGGAGTGGAATGGGCGGGCCTTCGACGGTCCGGCGGGTTTCAAGGCGGCGCTGATGGAGAAGCCGGAGGAGTTTGTGCGCGGCTTCATCGAGCATCTGCTGAGCTACGCGCTCGGGCGGAAGCTGGAGATTTACGACATGCCCACGGTGCTGGAAATCCAGGGCGCGGCGGGGAAGGACGGATATCGGTTCGGCGCGATCATTGATGGGATCGTGGCGAGCTACCCGTTTCGAAACGTGCGGGAAAAGTAGCTTTGGAAAAATCTCGACGCGGGGAGGCGCGTCGTCACGAATCTGTGGCATGAAGTTTCTCCTCCCCGCCCTCACTCTCACCGCGCTGCTCGGCGGCGCGTCCCTTTTCCCCGCAGGTGCGCAGGAGAATGAAAACAAGGCGACGCCCGCGGCGCGGATCAAGGCGGCGAAGGGCTTTGCGGTCGAGCTGCTGTACTCGGTGCCGGCGGCGGAGCACGGGTCGTGGGTCTCGCTTTGCACGGACGACAAGGGGCGCATCTATGCAGGCGACCAGTACGGCGGCATCTACCGCTTCGCGCCGCCGGCGGCGGGGAAGCCGCTCGATCCGGCGACGATCCAGAAAGTGCCCGCGGCGATCAAGGCGGCGGACGGCATGCTGTGGGCGTTTGGCGCGCTGTGGGTCGGGGTGAACGATTACGAGAACGCGGCGAATTGCGGGCTGTACCGGGTGACGGATTCGGACGGCGACGACCAGCTCGACAAGGTGGAGAAAATCCGAGGCATGGAGGC
>JAYTML010000640.1:0-4493 GCA_043728655.1 Chthoniobacter sp.
GGGGGTGAGGGTGATGGCGGGTGCGCCGAGGTTTTCGTCGAGATACTTGCGCCGCTTGGTGCCGGGGATGGGCACGATGTCGGCGCCTTGCGCGAGCACCCAGGCGAGCGCGAGCTGCGCGGGTGTGCAGCCCTTTTCGCGCGCCAGCTCCTCCACGCGGGCGACGAGGTCGAGGTTGCGCGTGAAGTTTTCGCCCTGAAAGCGCGGGTTGTTGCGCCGGTAGTCGTCGGGCGCGAGATCCTCGAAGCTGCGGATCTGGCCGGTGAGCATGCCGCGGCCGAGCGGCGAGTAGGGGACGAAGCCGATGCCGAGTTCGCGGCACGTCGCGAGCACGCCGTTGTCCTCCACGTCGCGCGTCCAGAGCGAGTACTCGGTCTGCACGGCGGTGATGGGATGCACGGCGTGCGCGCGGCGGATGGTCTCCGGCGCGGCTTCGGAAAGGCCGAGGTGGCGCACCTTGCCGGCGCGCACGAGCGCGGCCATGGCGCCCACGGTGTCCTCGATCGGCGTGTCGGGGTCCACGCGGTGCTGGTAGTAGAGGTCGATCGTTTCCACGCCGAGCCGCCGCAGGCTGCCGTCGCACGCCGCTTTCACAAAGTCCGGTTTGCCGGAAAAGCCTTTGCGCATCGGATCGCCCGGATCGCGGAGGAAGCCGAACTTTGTCGCCAGTACCACCTCGTCGCGCCGTCCGGCGATCGCCTGGCCGACGAGCACCTCATTTGTGTGCGGGCCGTAGGCGTCGGACGTGTCGAGAAAGTTGAGGCCGGCATCGAGCGCGCGGTGGATCGTGGCCACGGATTCCGCGTCATCGCGCGTGCCGTAAAATTCCGACATGCCCATGCAGCCGAGGCCGAGGCAGGAGACTTCGAGGGAACCGAGGGAGCGTTTTGGAAGCATGCCGCGCAGTGTGGGCGGAGGCTGCGGCGCTGGGGAGCCTGAAACGCGGGCGGATTCGGCTTTCGCTCCGGGAGGCGCGCGCCGTAGCGTCCGCGGCTGATGAGCGCCCTATCGCCGCCCGACCTCGCGCCCGCCGGCATCTTCGCCGGCTACCGGCCGCTTCCCGGCGTGCTGGATGAGATGAAGGCGCCGGACGGCACGGTCCGTCCGCACTGGCGGACGCTCGTGGATGGCATGGAGCGGCTGGGGGCGGAGGCGCGGCGCGAGCGGCGGGCCAGCGTGCAGACGCTGCTCCGCGAGCACGGCGTGACCTACCACGTCCACGGCGACGCGCCCGGCGGCGGCCGGAGCTGGGAGCTGGGCACGCTGCCGCTGGCCATCGGCGCGGAGGAGTGGGCGCGCCTGGAGCCCGGCCTCATCCAGCGCACGCGGCTGCTGAATCTCGTGCTGGCGGACATCTACGGCCCGCAGCGCCTCGTGCGCGAGGGGCTGCTGCCGCCCGCGCTGCTCCATGCAAACCCCGGCTTTCTCCGCCAGTGCCACGGGATGGCCGTGCCTCGCGGGATGTTCCTCACCCTGCACGCCATCGACCTCACGCGTGCGCCTAACGGCCAGTGGTGGGTGCTCACCGACCGCACTCAGGCGCCGAGCGGGCTGGGCTATGCGCTGGAGAATCGCACCATCATCTCGCGCGTGCTGCCGGAGGAATTCCGCGCGTGCAATGTCCGCCGGCTCGCCTCGTTTTTCGCCGAGCGAAAGGCCGGCCTGCGCGCGATGGCTCCGTGGACGGACGCGCCGAATGTGGTGCTGCTGACGCCGGGGCCTTTCACCGAGACGTATTTCGAGCACGCATATCTCGCGCGCCACATGGGCGTGCCGCTCGTGGAGGGCAGTGATCTCACCGTGCGCGACCGGCGCGTCTTTTTGAAAACCCTCGACGGTCTCCAGCGCGTGGACGTGATCGTCCGGCGCGTCGATGACACGTTCTGCGATCCGCTGGAGTTGCGCGGCGATTCCTTCCTCGGCGTGCCCGGCCTGGTGGAAGCGGCCCGCGCGGGCCACGTCGCGCTTTCAAACGCGCTCGGCTCGGGCGCCGTGGAGTCGGCGGCGGTCCTCGCCTTTCTCCCCAAGCTCGCGCGGCATCTCCTCGGCGAGGAGCTGCTCATCCCGAATGTGGCGACGTGGTGGTGCGGCCAGAAAAAGGAGCGCGAGCACACGCTCGCGGCACTGGCTTCGCTGGTCGTGAAGCGCGGCTTTGTCGGCGGCCGCGCGGAGCCGGCGTTCGGCGAGTCGCTCACGGCGGCTGAGCTGGAAAGGCTCGCCGCCCGCGTCCGCGCACGCCCGGAGTTTTTCGTGGGCCAGGAGCGCGTCGCGCATTCCACCGCGCCCGTCTGGACCGGCGAGCTGCTGGAGCCGCGCCCGCTCATCCTCCGCTGTTATGTCGGCGCGACGGCCGACGGATTCACGGTCATGCCCGGCGGGCTGACGCGCGTCTCTTCGGCGTCGCAGTCCCCGATCGTTACTTCGCAGCACGGCGGCGGGAGCAAGGACACGTGGGTGATTTCCGCCGGGCCGCTGGAAAGCGCTCCGCAGGCCGAGCTTTGGGCGGGGACCGGGCGCTTCGACCGCGACCACGCGCCGGTGCCCAGCAGGGTGGTGGAGAATCTTTTCTGGCTCGGCCGCTACGCGGAGCGCCTGGAGGACACCACGCGGCTGCTGCGCACCGCGCTGGCGCGGCTCACGGGCGAGGGCGGCCCGGCCGAGGAGCTGGAGCTCACCGCGCTGGCCGGATGGTTCGTGAAGATCGAGTTGCTGCCGCCGGACTTCGCGGCAGCCGCAGGCCACGCCGCGCTCGCCGACGAGTTGCGCGGCCTCGTCTTCACCCGCGAAAAGACCGGCACCGTGCGGGAGCTGCTCGACCGCGTCGCCTTTGCCATCGCCAGCGTGCGCGACCGGCTGAGCGGCGATACCTGGCGCATCCTCAACCAGATGCAGACCGAGTTTCCCGCCGAGATGACGCGCCCGACGCCGGGTGCCATCCTCACTGAGCTGCACCGGCTCATCTTTCAGCTCGCCGCCTTCAGCGGCATGGAGATGGAAAACATGACGCGCGGCCACGCGTGGCGTTTCCTCGAAATCGGCCGCCGTCTCGAGCGTGGGATCAATCTCACCGTGAATATCCGCGCCGTCCTCTCCGTGGATCCCGCCGGCGCCGCCGCGCTCCCGCCGCTGTTGGAGTACACCGACAGCACCATGACCTACCGCCGCCGCCATCTCGCGCGCCCGGAGCTGCCCGCCGCGCTCCACCTGCTCCTCGCCGACGAGAGCAATCCGCGGTCGCTCATATTCCAGTGCCGCGCGCTCGCGGGCCACTTTGCCGAGCTGCCGGACGCAAACGGCGTGCGGCCCGATGGGGAGCCGTTCCGGCGCGTCGTCGCGCTGCTGGCTGCCGCCGATATCCCGGCCCTCGCAGACGTCGCGCGGCAGGGCGACCCGGCCCCGCTCGAGATGTTGCTCGTCGAAATCAATCTTGGCTGCTCTGCACTCTCCGACCAGCTCGCCGCCGCCTATTTCAGTCACGTCGCCCCGCGCCTCAGCTAGCCCGTGCTCTACTCCGTCACCCATCGCACCGCCTACACCTACGAATCCGACGTCTCGGTTTCGCACCATGTCGCGCATCTGCGCCCGCGCGCGCTGCCGTGGCAGGAGGTGCTGGACTACGCGCTGGAGATCGCGCCGGAGCCGGACGCCGCCGCCCACCGGCTCGATTTTTACGGGAATGCGACGGCGTTTTTCACGATCGAGAAACCGCACGCCGAGCTGGTCGTGACCGCCCGCAGCCGCGTGCGCGTGGCCGCCTCGGGCCTGCCGCAGCAGACGCCCGCGTGGCACACCGGGCGCGACGCCTGCGCACGCGATGTCCTCAGCGGCGATACGGCGGAGGGCGAGTTCCGCTTCGATTCACGGCACATCGTCCGCTGCGCCGCCTTTGCCGACTACGCCGCCGCGTCCTTTCCCGCGGAGCGCCCGATGCTCGGCGGTCTGAGCGATCTCACGGCGCGCATCCATCGCGATTTCAGTTTCGACAAACGCGCCACCTCCACCGCCACGCCGCTCGGCGAGTTTTTCAAAAACCGCCGCGGGGTCTGCCAGGATTTCGCGCACTTTGGCATCGCCTGCCTGCGCTCGCTCGGCCTGCCCGCGCGCTACGTCAGCGGTTATCTGGAAACCATCCCGCCGCCGGGAAAGCAGCGCCTCATCGGGGCCGACGCCTCCCACGCATGGCTCGCCGCATGGTGCCCCGGCCACGGCTGGATCGACGCCGATCCCACGAATAACGTCCTCCCCGGCGTCCGCCACGTCACCGTCGCGTGGGGCCGCGATTTCAGCGACGTGAGCCCGCTCCGCGGCGTGGTCATCGGCGGCGGCGAGCACACGCTGAAGGTCTCCGTGGACGTGGCCCCGCTCGCGGAATCGGCACAGTAGCAGCCTGGCAGGTGAACGCGCGCGACATCGAGATCGCGTCGCCCTTCCCTCTTGCCCGCCGCCTCCGCCGCCTCCTTAATAGCCGCTCCAAGCGCCCTGATGATCTCGAT
>JAYTML010000641.1:0-2261 GCA_043728655.1 Chthoniobacter sp.
GGCGTCGTCGAAAAGACCGGCGTAGCGCGAGACGGTGCGGTCATCCACCGGATGCCGGAATGCCCGCGCGAGGAATCCGCCCAGCCGCTCGCGGGCGATGTCGTGCTTTTCCCTCGCCGACATCTTCAGCGCCGCCGTCTCCGCCGCCGCGGCGCGCGGCGTGGCAGTGATGAAACCGAGATCGTCCAGCAGCACATAGTTGCCGCTGAATTTCGAGCCATCGACTTGCACCTCCGTGATGTGCTCTCCCTCCGGCGCGCGGAACGCGAAGAACGTATTCCCCTTCCCCGCGCCCTCCGGCAGCTCTGCGGACAGCGTGTGCGTGCCGCCTCCGCTGAATCTCACCGTCATCGCCACCGGCCCGCGCTCCTTCTCCCGGCTGAGCGCGCACAGCGCCAGATCCTGCACGCCCTCGCCGGGCATTCCGCCCTCGACGGCGAGCGCGAAGTGCAGCGTCTTCGCTCCCTTCGCCTGGTTCGTGAAAAGCGATTCGCCCGACGTTTCCTCGGCGGTCGAAAACCCCGCGATCCACAAGTCTTCGCGCGGCGTGATGCGCAGCGTCTTGCGCCCGTCGGGGCCGAATCGCACGCGCACCGGCGTCCCGCCTTTGACCACCTGGTCGCGCGCGCTCGCATCCCACACGCCGCCGGTGCCCTCCTGCGCCGCCGCGTCCACGTTGAAGCGGAACTGATACGTGACCGTGACCGCGCCACCGGTCGTGGCCTGGAGCGGGAGGTCGAGATTCGGCGCAAACTCCCGCGCCGCCTTGAAGTCATTCGTCTCCGCCTCGTCGGGCGCATTTGCCGCGACAGCCTCCGCTTTCGGCACCACCGCGGGATCGGCGATGAGCGCGCGGAAGACCGCGCTCTGCTGCGGCAGCTTCGGGCTTCCGACGATCGCGCGGCCGAGCGCCACGTATTTCTCCAGCAGCAGCGGCGAGAGGTTCATCGCCTCGCCGCGATTGTGAAAGCCGTGCTCCGCGCGGTTCCCGCCCGGAAGTCCTGCATCCGGCAGGAGCACCGCGTATTTCATCCCATACTCGCGCACCGGAACATCCACGCGCTCGGGCATCCGTCCCGCGCCCGGCTGGAAGTAGTCGCTCACCACGGGCAGCCGCTCGGGGAAGACGAAGACGTCGAGCTTCAGCCCGAAGAGATCGCGCACCGTGTTGTTGTATTCCAGCCGCGTCAGCCGCCGGAGCACCGCCCGGCCCGGATCGCGCGCGCCGAGCTTCGGGTCGGGCCGCGCGGCGATGTCGGCGATCCACGCCAGCAGCTTCGCACGCTCGGTATCCACCGGCTGCGAGTCACGCTTTGGCGGCGGCATCTGGTGGGATTCCACCTTGCTGAAAACCGACGCCCATATATCGCGGTCCGCCATCACTGCCGCCTCGCTCCCAAAGCGCTCGAGATTCACCCCGCCCTTCGGCTTTGCCTCATCGCCGTGGCAGTCAAAGCAGTGCGCTTCCAGCAGCGGCAGGACTTCGCGGGTGAAATCCGGCGCGGCATGCGCGGTCGCTGCCGCGCAGAGAAAGGCGACGACGCGGCGGCTCACGCGCGGAGGGGATTGATCGCGCCCGTGCTGTCGGCGAAGCGTTCGCTTTTCACCCCGGCGGATTGCGCGAGCGTCAGCCAGAGATTTGCGAGCGGCACTTCGCCGGCGAAATGATGATGCGCGCCGGACGTCAGCGCGCCGCCAGCGCGACCCGCCAGCAGCACTTCGAGGTCCGAGTATTTGTGCGTGTCGCCGTCGCTCAGCCCGCTGCCCATGACCACGCAGCACGAGTCGAGCAGCGTCCCGTCTCCCTCACGGATCTC
The DNA here is from genome assembly GCA_043728655.1 of Chthoniobacter sp. Classification (GTDB taxonomy): domain Bacteria; phylum Verrucomicrobiota; class Verrucomicrobiia; order Chthoniobacterales; family Chthoniobacteraceae; genus Chthoniobacter. The sequence continues at coordinate 1,818 of JAYTML010000641.1, forward strand.
CCGCAAGCGCCCGACGACATGGGCGAAGAGCTCGACGTGAAAGCGGTCGATCTTCGTCAGCGCGGCCCTGGCCTCATCGCCCTTGGTGTGCGTGAGGACGTGGTGATTCTGCGGCTTGTCGAAAACGCCGTGAAACATGCGCGGCGAATCCCAGCGCTCCGGATCCACGACCAGCGATGCCACGCGCGTCAGATCGTTTTGAAACGCGAGCACGATCAGCTCGCCCATGAGCCGCAGGTAATCGCCGCGCTGCTCGGGAATGCCCGCAGGCTCAGGGATCGGCGGCTTCCGCACGCGCTTCGCCGCCTTCTCCGCCAGCTCGATGCGATGCTCGGTGGCGCGCACACTTTCCAGATACTCGCCGAGCTTCTCGCGATCCGCCCGGCCGAGCCGCGCCTGCAGCGCCTTCGCATCCGCGAGCACGACATCCAGCACGCTGCGCGT
>JAYTML010000642.1:0-2205 GCA_043728655.1 Chthoniobacter sp.
CCTACGCCGCGCGGCGGCGGCAGGATTTTTTCGTCCGCAATCTCCTCGGCGTGGAGCCGCGACGCTAAACCAACACGGAAGCTGCCCCCCTACGCCGCCGGCGTGCCGGCGAGTTCCTTCCTCAGCTCCGCGCTGCGCTCGATGGTCTGGGTGAGCAGCGTGGGCACCGTGGGCAGCGCGCGGGCGCGGATGTAGATCTGGTAGCTGAAAAGCCCCTTGCTCACCCCGATGAAGAGTTCGTTCAGCGAGACGAGCATCCGGCCCAGCGGATTGTTGCCGAGCGCCTTTGGAAACGGCGCTGGAATGCCGCGGACTTCGAGAACCTTGTAGCCCGTCTGGTCAAAGAGTTCGCGCAGCGACGCGAACGTGAAGAGGCGCGTGTGGGTGCGGTCGAGAATGCCTTTGCGCCCGTAGTTGAAATTGCCGAGCAGCAGCATGAATCGCGTGATCGCGAAGCCGATGTTCGCCGTCGTCAGCACGATCTCGGGGCGCTTGTTCGCCGCAGCGCTGCGGAGTTTTTCCATGAAGACCTCGGGATCCTTGAGGTGCTCGATCACGTCGAGCATGAAGATCTGGTCGAAGTCCGAGACGCTCACCGGAAACTCTCCACCGTCCATGTCCCAGCGCTTGAACTCGATCTTCGGGTTGTCGGACTTCTCCCGGATGTACTGGTCCACGCCGGTCACGTGCGCCGCCTTCTCCGCGAGATGCTCGGCCACGTAGCCCTGCCCGCAGCCGATGTCCAGAATGCGCGCGCCCGGCTGCACCGAATCGATCGCAAACGTGTGCGATGACGCGAAGCCCATCTTCAAATCGTAGGTCAACTCGACCTGCCCCACGTCGAACTTGCGATCGAAGAGCAGGTTCATCTCGTGGAACTTCGCGCGGAGCATCGTCTTGAAGATGTCCCACGCGTATTTCAGCCCGTTCACGTGGCAGATTTCGTCGCCGTAAAACGTCGGAATCGGGATCTCCCGGATCGTGATTCCCGCGAAATGGAGCTGCACGATGATGTCCGTGTCGAAGTGGAAGTCGTTCGAGTTGCGCTCGAAGGGGATGCGCTTCAGCGCCTTCGTGGCGTAGAGCCGGTAGCCGCTGTGAAACTCACTCAGGCTCGTGCCGAGGAGCGTGTTTTGAAAGGTGGTGAGCACCTGGTTGCCGACCCATTTGTAGAGCGGCATGCCGCCCTTCAGCGCGTCGTGCTTGTGGATCATCCGCGAGCCGAAGACCGCGTCGGCGTCGTCCTTGAAAAACGGCTCCAGCAGCGCAGGCAGCTTCTCCGGCGCATACTGGCCGTCGCCGTGGAGCAGCGCCACGACATCGAAGCCGTGGTCGATCGCGTAGCGGTAGCCGAGCTTCTGGTTGCCGCCGTAGCCCTGGTTCTCCGGATTGCGCAGGATCGTGATTTTGAAATCGCTCGCGGCACTCTCGCGCTTCAGTCCGGTCGCAAAGGTCGCGTCCTTCGACGAGTCGTCGATGATGAGCACCTCCACGTTGCGCGTATGCAGTTCGGCCGGGATCCGGTCGAGTACGCTGTTGATGGTCTTCTCGGCGTTGTAGGCGACGATGAAGATGAGGACGCGTTTGCCTGAGAAGTCGATCACGGCGCGCACGGTAGCAAAGATCGTTCCCGCGTCGAGCGCCCGCCTCGGGATATTCGGCCCGCCGCCGGGACCGGGCGTCCGCCTTTCGTCAGTAAACGCTGCGGATCGCGCTCGCGACCGCATCGGCGAGCCGCTGGCGGTGAGCGGCCGATCCGGCGATGCGCCCCCCTTCGGCGCGGTTCGTGAGAAAGCCGCACTCGACGAGGACGGCCGGGATGCGCGTATTCCGCAGCACGTAAAAGCCGCGCGACCGCACATTGCGGTTCTCGGTGCCTGCCGCCCGGAGGACCCGCGAGTGGATGGCCGACGCCAGCCGTCCGCTCTGCCGGGAGTAGTAGTACGTCTCGATCCCGTTGGCGCCTTCGCGCGTGGCGGAGTTGAAGTGGATGCTCACGAAAATGGCGTTGCGCTGCGAATTGGCGATGCCGCAGCGAGCGCCGAGGCTCACGAAGTAATCCCCGCGTCGCGTCATCACCGTGCGGTAGCCGGCCGCACGCAGCCGCGCCTCCAGCCGCTTCGCCACGTCGAGCGTGTAGATTTTCTCCGAGTAGCGGTCGCCCGGCACGCCGCCGCGGTCATGTCCGCCGTGTCCGGCGTCGAT
>JAYTML010000643.1:0-1794 GCA_043728655.1 Chthoniobacter sp.
TGTGCAGCGTCTCGGGCGAAGGCACGCCGGCGCTGTATCCGCAGATGGTGGCGACTGTGCCGGCGAGGAAGAAGCCGGTTGTCACGCCGAGCTTTTCGAGCAGCGCGTAGGCGGCGCCGTAGATGCCTTCGCGTCGCCGGCCGGTGCGGAGTTCGTCCTCGTCGCAAACATCGGCGACCATGGACTGGCACATGAGCCACACGCCCTGCAGGCCGAAGCCGAGGACGAAATTCGACGCGAGGATCCAGTAGGCGTGCTCCGGTTTCATCGTGAAAAACTGCGAGAGACAGCCGATCGACGCGATGGCGAGGCAGACGATGAATGCGTGGCGTTTCCCGATGCGCGAGGACATCGCCGTATTGAACGGGATGCCGATGCCCGCGCCGGCAAAAAGCAGATTGCCCGCGAAGCCTTGGAGCGTGCTGGCCTGGGATTGGTTGCCGCCGAAGAGGTAGTAGATGATGAGCGGCGTGCCGATGGCGCTGACGGCGAATGTGGCGATGAGCACGAGGGTGCGCGCGAAAAGCATGTTGAAGAACGGCCAGTTGCGCAGGGTCTGGACGAGCGCATCCCGGATGGAGATTTTCTCCTGCACGGCGGTCTGCACTTTCTCCCGGCAGAGAAATGCGGGCGCGGAGCAGGTGATGAGGATGATGATCGCGACGCCGAGGCCGACCCAGCGCACGCCGTGCAGCATGACCTCCGGGGCGTAGGTGGTGGCGTGCGGATCCGCTCCGCCGAAGACCAGCGCGAGCTTGTAAAGCCACGGGATGCCGAGTCCACCGACCAGCCCGAAGACCATGCCCCAGCCTTGGACGCGGGTCCGTTCGTTGTAGTCGCTGGTCAGCTCGAAGCCGAGCGCGCGATACGGCACGATGAAGAGCGCATAGGCGAGATAGTAGAAGAGCGTGGCGATGCCGATGAACCACGCCAGCGCGCTGTGGCTCCAGTTTGGGCCGGGCAGCCAGAGGACGAAGGAGAGGATGGCCAGCGGGATGGCGCCCGCGAGGATGAAGGGCCGGCGGCGGCCCCAGCGGGTGCGCGCATTGTCGGAGAGATAGCCGACGGTCGGGTCGGCGAAGGAGTCGAGATAGCGCGGCAGCGAGAGGGCCTTGGCGATCAGCTCGGCGGGCACGCCGAGGGCGACATTGAAGACGGGGCCGACGAGCTGCGTGAGCGTCTGCGAGGCGTAGTTGTCGCCGAGCGAGCCGAGCGCCCACGCGAATTTCGCCTTGAGCGGGACGCGGTCGGTGTTGGGGGGCGTGGGGAGTTCGGACATCGGGAATGGTTCGGATTTTTAACGCAGAGACGCGGAGACGCGGAGAGCGCAGAGAACTTTTGTAAAAGCACGCGCAGCGCGACGAGAGGAGTTAGGCACCTTCGCGGGCTCCGCGGTTCTGCGTCTCTGCTTTTGAAAGGCGCGCGGTGAAGCTGTGCAAACCGGCTTTGATCGTGCGCCTGGTCTTGCCGGGGAGGATGACCTCGGCGGTCGCGCCTTCGGGCACGAGCACATCGAGGGTGAAGCGTCCGGCTTTCACCCGCCACGAGGAGCGCGCGAGCCCGAGCGGCGTCTGCACCTCGGCGCGCGCCCACGTGAGTCCTCCGCCGGGCTCCGGTGCGATGCGGATCCTTTGCCAGCCTGGCGCCGCGGGCGCGAGGCCGGCGACGGTGGCGTAGAGCCATTCGCCGACGGCGCCGTAGGCGTAGTGGTTGAAGGAGTTCATGCCGACGTCGCCGAAGCCCTTTTCCATGGTCCACGAATTCCAGCGCTCCCACATCGTCGTGGCGCCGTTG
>JAYTML010000644.1:0-5383 GCA_043728655.1 Chthoniobacter sp.
GAACATCGCCTCCTCACGCGTCATTCCTTCCTTCGGAAGACTCTCCGGCAGCAGATACGCCACGGTCTTTCCCTGCCAGTGCGGCACCGTCCACGACGCCGGGTCTTCGTGATTTCCGTGGCCGACGTGAAAGATTTTCCCCATCGCCTCGGTGCGGTAGCCGGCCTTTTGAAATGCCTGCGCGAGCGTCACTGCGTCGGGTCGCGAGGCGCGGAAATTCGTGCCGAGATCGTAGATGCCGAGCGTCTGCGGACGCAGCCCGGTCATCAGCGAATTGCGCGACGGCGCACAGACCGCCTGGTTGCAATACGCGCGGTCGAAGCGCACGCCGCGCGCCGCCAGCCGGTCGATGTTCGGCGTCTTCGCGGTGCCGCCGTAGCAGCCGGCGACCGGCTTCAGATCATCGACGGCAATGAAGAGGACATTCAGGCGATCGGCTGCGCGAGACGCGGCGCACAGAACGGCAAACGTGATGAGGCCAAGGATTCGAGTTTTCATTCCGTCTTCACGCCGAGCGATTTAATGAACGCCTGATCGCCTTTTCCGCCCGACACCGGCGCGGGATGGATGGTCTTCAGCAGCGCCTTCATTTCCGCAACCGTCGCGGCGTGCAGCGGGTCGGCGGCGAGATTGTGCAGTTCCTGCGGGTCGGCGTTGTGGTCGTAAAGCTCCGCGCCTTTCGCGGCGAAGTCCCATTCGGTGTAGCGCCAGCGCTCGGTGCGCACGCTGTGTCCGGGAAAGGCGCCGCGCTGGACTTGGGTGAAGGCGGGACGCTTCCACTCGGCGGCAGGATTCTCCAGCAGCGGGCGCAGGCTCACGCCCTGCAATCCCTTCGGCGGCGTGAGGCCGGCGAGGTCGGCGATCGTGGGGTAAAGGTCGAGCAACTCGACGGTGCGCGCGCAGACTTTGCCCGCGCTCTTCGTCGCGGGCGGCGCGATGATCACCGGCACGCGCGCGCTTTCCTCGAAGCAACTCTGCTTAAACCACAGCCCGTGCTCGCCGAGGTGGTAGCCGTGATCGCTCCAGAAAACGACGACCGTATTTTCGCGCAGACCCAGCCGGTCGAGCGAATCGAGCACGCGCCCGATCTGTGCATCGACGAACGAAATCGCCGCGTAGTACGCGAGCTTGCATTCGCGCGCCTGGTCGGGTGTGACGCCCAGATACGGCCACGGTTTGGTCGAGGCGAGCGCGGGCGCGGGCACGCTTTCGCGGAAGTCCGGCGCGATTTCCGGGAGCTTCATCGTGTCGAGCGAGTAGCGCTCGAAGTAGCCTCCCGGCGTGATCCACGGGCAGTGCGGTTTGTAAAAACCGACCGCGAGAAAGAACGGCGCGTCCCGGTGTTTCTCCAGCAACTCGATCGCCTGCGTCGCCACTTTTCCATCCGTGTGCTCCTCGTCCTTGCCCGGCTTGTCGTTGAGAAAAGCCATCGACGCGCCGAGCCCGCCTCCCTTCTTCCCGGTGTAGCGGATCACGTCCTGTTCGAGCGCGGTTTTGTCGCGCCCGGCGGGATTGTAAAACTCCTGCCACGACGCCGGATCATCGAGCCCGCTCGTGCCGATCTGGCCGGGATTTCCGTAGTGGTAGATCTTCCCGACGCGCGCGGAGTAGTAGCCGTTTTTTCCGAAGAGCTGCGAGAGCGTGACCACATCCGGCAAACCCTGCCGGAAGTGATATTGAAGATCGAAAACGCGCGTCGTGTCCGGACGCAGACCCGTCATCAGCGACGAGCGGCTCGGGGAGCAAAGCGGGAACTGGCAATACGCGCGATCGAAGCGAATGCCTTCCTTTGCGAGCCGGTCGATGTGCGGCGACTTCACCAGCGGATGCCCGTAGCAGCCGAGGTCGTTGTTCATATCGTCCACGGAGATGAAGAGGACGTTTGGCCTTTTGTCCGCGGCGTTCAGCGGAGTGAAAGCGGTCGCGACGAACGCGAGTGCGAGGATGAGCGGGTGGCGAATCATGGTGCTAATTGAGGTTGGCGCGCAGGTCTTCGAGCAGGCGCGGGATGTATTCGTTGAAGCGCGCGTGCGGCGACGGGCCTTTGGCGGGGAGCGTCTTCAGAGCGCCGGCGAGTGGCGCGGCCTTTTCGCCGAGGGCGCCGATCGCGTTGAGCGCAGCCATCGCGGTGAAGGCGTCACCCTTCGACCAGTCGGCGGCCTGCGCGAGGAGCGGAAGCACGCGGGCGAGGTCGGCTTCGGTGCCGAAACGTCCGAGCGCCTCGGCGGCGGTGAGACGCACGTCGGACGCGGGGTCGTCGAGCGCTTTGGCGAGTGCATCGTGCGCGGACTTCACGGCATCGGAGCCGCGCATGAGCAGGCCGAGCGCAGCCCAGCAGCGGACGCCGCTGTCCGCATCGGCGAGCGCGGCCATGAGTGCGGGCGCGGCGTCCGGCGCCAGCGAGGATGCGAGGTCGGCGATGGCGTAGAGCTTTGGAAAATCGAGCTTCGAGCCATCGCGCGCGTAATCGTATGGCGATGCGCCCCCGCTCCGCCGGTGCATCTCGCCCTCGGGCAGCAGGCCGACATCGCGGATGCGCGTCTCGTTTTCGCGGAGCGCGACGCGGAACTTTTCCAGCGCGGCGCGATGCTCTGGGATTGCCGCGAGATTTCGCACTTCGTCGGGGTCGCTCTCGAGGTCGTAGAGTTCCTCGGCGGGTTTCGTTTTCCAAAAATGCGCCTGCGCCTCGTCGAGCTTTCCCTCACGGAACATCCGCTCCCACACGACCGTCGTGGGCGTCTGCCACATGAAATCAATGTGCTGGCCGTAGATTTTGTCCGGCCGGAAATTGCGCACGTAGGTGTAGCGCCCGTCGGTCACGCTGCGCACACAGTCCACGCGCTCATCCATGCGCCCGCGGAAGCCAAAGAGGAACGTCTGCGGCTGCGCTACGAACTTCCCGAGGAATGCGTGGCCTTGCAGCCAGTCCGGCGGCTGCACACCCGCGAGACTGCACAGCGTCGGCGCGAAATCGACGAAGCTCACAAGCCGTTCGGACACGCCGCCGGCCTGGTATTCCGGCGGGCGGAGATCGGCGAATTTCTCCGGGATATAAACGATGAGCGGCACATGGAGGCCGCGGTTGAGCGGCCAGCGCTTGCTTCCCGGCATGCCGGAGCCGTGGTCGCCGTAGTAGAAAACGATGGTGTCCTCCGTGAGCCCAGCGTCCTCGATCTCCTGCAGGCGCGCGCCCGAGTCGGCATCGGCTGCGGTCACGGCATCGTAGTACTGCGCCCAGTCCCGCCGCACTTCCGGCGTGTCGGGGTGATACGCCGGCACGCGCACCGTCGCCGGATCATGGACGGCCTTGTGCGGACGTGCGCGGATCTTGCTCTCGTGACTCTTCTCCGAATTGAACACGGCCATGAACGGCGCTCCCTCGGGCCTGTTTTTCCAGTGCCCGTTCTTCGACGACTCGTTCCAGATCTTTTCAGTAAACGTGAAGTTGTAATCCTCCTTCGCGTTGTTCGTGCAGTAGTAGCCGGCGTCGCGCAGGAGCTGCGGATAGGCCTTTTTCCCGGCGGGAAATGGCACGCTGCTCCGCATGTGCTCGCCGCCCGTGCTGTTCGCATACATGCCGCAGATGAGCGTGGTCCGGGCGGGCGCGCAGACCGGCGCATTCGACCAGCAGCGCTTGTAGCGCAGGCCTTTCGCGGCGAGCGCGTCGAAGGTGGGCGTGGTCGCGTAGGTGTCGCCGTAGCAGCCGACATGGGGGCCGTGATCCTCGTTCACGAGCCAGAGGATGTTCGGGCGTTTCTCGGCTGCGCCGGCGGAAGCGATCGCGGCAAGCAATAGCGCTGAGAAGGCGAGGAGGGAGCGGTGTTTCATAGGTCCGGTCAATGCGCCTCGGCAGCCTGCGGGTTGCGCTTCACTTTCGTGAAGTCGAACTCCAGCGGTTGCGGCTTGTCGGTCGTTAGCGGCTGCGTGTCGTCCACGAGCTTCTGCTCGGCTTCCAGGCGCGCGGTGAGGCGCTTCACATCCTCCGCGTGCCGGGGATCGTTGGCGAGATCATGCATCTCGGCGGGATCGGTTTTGAGGTCAAAGAGCTGCGTCTTGTTCACCTGCGGATAGACGATGAGCTTCCAGCGGTCGTCGCGCACCGCGCGCTGCACTTTCGTGTATGCGGTGAGCAGCACGTCGCGATGCGTGTCCGCGCGTCCCGCGAGCACGGGCACGAGGCTGCGGCCTTCGCTGCCTTCGGGCGGTTCGATCCCGGCAAGCGCGCCGAGTGTGGGGAAGATATCGAGCAGGTAGCAGAGCGCGTCCGACTGCTTTCCCGCCGGGATGCCGGGACCCGCCATGATGAGCGGCGCGCGCATCGAGTGGTCGTAGAGGTTTTGTTTCCCAAAAAGGCCGTGGCTACCGATGGCGAGGCCGTGGTCGCTGGCAAACACGACGAGCGTATTCTCCGCCTGCCCGCTCGCCTCAAGCGCCGCGAGGATGCGCCCGATCTGCGCGTCCATGAACTCTATCGCCGCATAGTAGTCCGCGAGATGCTGGCGGACGATCTCCGGCGTGCGCGGCCACGGCGCCAGTTCCTCGTCGCGGATGACGAGCGCGCCGTTGTTGAAGGGATGCTGCGGAAGGAAATTCGCCGGCAGCGGCGGCGGCGCTGCGTTGTATTTGTCGTGATACGACTGCGGCGCGATGCGCGGGTCGTGCGGAAGATTGAAAGGCACGTAGCAGAGGAAAGGCTGCGCACCCTTCTGCCGCTGCAAAAACTCCGCCGCGGCATCGGCAAAGAGCTTCACCGAGTGCTCGCCGCTGATGCGCTTGTTTTCAAACTCGTGCGCCGCCGAGATGTCCTGGAGCGGCAGCTTGTTAGGCGTGCCCATGCCGCCGAGGAAGATCGCCTTCCCCTCCTGAAAGCAGCGCAGCGCCGACGGCCCGCCGTTGTGCCACTTGCCGGTCATAAAGGTGGAGTAGCCCGCCTTCGCAAACATCTCCGGCCACGTCGTCTGGCCGGCGAGGTTTTCCTTGATGCGGAAAAGCGTGCGCCCGGTCAGCAGCATTGCGCGCGATGGCACGCAGACCGCGCCCTGCTGCGCGCCCATGCAGTAGGCGCGTGTAAAGGCCGTCCCCCGCCCCGCGAGCCTGTCGAGATTCGGCGTGCGGATGTTCGCGTTGCCTAGCGCGGCGATGGTGTCGGCGCGCTGGTCGTCGCTGAAAAGGAAGAGGACATTCGGCTTCCGAGCGTCATCCGCAGCAGCGAGAGGGCCCATAAGGAGGACGGCGAGGAGGGAGCGAATCACGATCATTTGTGCGGACGGGGAGGTTGCAAATACGAGACTGCCAGAATTCTGCCCGCCCTTGGAAAGTCAAGCAGCGCGCCGGTTTCCGGCCCGGCGATGGCGACACCGCCTCGACATCGCCGTGTCGGAAA
>JAYTML010000645.1:0-5711 GCA_043728655.1 Chthoniobacter sp.
GGCGCGGACCCTTGCCGCGCAGGCCCGCAGCCCGCATCAGGCGGGCAACGCGTTTGCGACTGTGGTGGTGACCGCGGGTGCGCAGCGCCCTCATCATCCTCGGGCTGCCATAGACGCCGCGATGCTCGCCATGCACCGCGCGGATCGCTTCAGTCAGTTCCTCATCCTCACGTGCGCGCAACCCTGGCTTGGCGTCTTTCCAACGATAGTAGCCAGGCCGGCTCACCTCGAACGCGGCGCACAGCGCGGCCAAAGAGTGTTCGTCCCTCATGGCTTCGATGCGCTTGTAGCGGGCCGCGGCACTTCCGAGAGGATGCCCAGCGTTTTTTTTAATATGTCGCGCTGCTCACGCACGCGCGCCAGTTCCGCCCGCAGCGCCCGGTTCTCGGCTTCCAAATCACTCCGCTGTGGCGCGGCATCTCCGCCGTAGCGACGCTTCCATTCCTTGATGCTTGGGTAGCTGATCCCCATCTCCTTGGCGATCTGCGTCCCGCTTTTGCCGCTCCGCAGCCAGTGCTCCACGGCCTGGCGTTTGAACGCTTCTGCGTAGCGTTTTGGCTCCACCGCCGCCGTCACACTCGCGCTCTTCTCGTGCTTGGTTTTGTTCATGGTCGTTCATTCCACCCACCGCCCCTCTGGGTGTCCACCACACCGGGCCAGGCTCAGGGTGCCTCTCGCTGGTTCATGGCAGCGAGTTTCATTGCGGCTGGTGCGAATCAATTCCTCTCGCCATCGTTCTACTTGGAATTGATGCCCTCGTATCTTCCGTGGCACCTGCAACTGATCTACGCCAGCAGGATTGCTGAGATGCTGCTTGGTGCTGCTGTCCTGTTTCCACGACTGCGGCGAATGGCAGGGTGGTCTCTCATTGTTCTCCTCAACGCGGTCTTTCCTGCCAATATTCATGCAGCACTTCACGGCTTCCGTTCAGTGCCGAACTGGATTCTTTGGGCGCGACTACCGCTTCAGTTCGTCCTCATTGCTGTTGTGTATTGGTGCGTCGTAAATGCGGCCAACCGAGATCAGCGAAAGGACGGGTGATGCCCGCGCATAAGAAAAGTCTGCTTCTCAACCGGATGATTTATGCCGTCGCGGCCTTCGTCGTGGCCGCCTCTGGGCTGCTCTGGCGTTCTTCGGCCCTGTATTTGTCACCATTCCTTAAAAAGTATGGGGCGGATTCATTATGGGCGTTGCTCGTCTTCCTGCTAATCCGCTTCCTCAAACCTCAAATGAATCTTTGGATCAGCGTATGGATCGCCTTCACCATCTCCGTGTGCGTTGAGGTGGGCCAGCTTTACCACGCCGCTTGGATCGATACGATTCGAGCGACCCGGTTGGGTTCATTGATTCTTGGCAGCGTCTTCAACTGGCCCGACATCCCTGCCTACGCCATAGGGATTGCTCTCGGGGCACTTTTGGATGCCGCTGCCCGTCGTCAGGCGTAGGATGATTGCCTTGTTCACGAACACTTTTGCTCCCCTGGTCACCGCGCTCATCTCGCTTCTTTTCGCTGGATGCCAGACGCCCGAGCACCGCGCCGCACGACTCCAGGCCGGCATCTCGAGAGACGAAGTGATCTTTTTGCTTTGTCCACCCATATCCGCCGTCCACAACGGGTAACTGGAGTTGATGAATTTTGATCTGACCCACCCAGGCATCGAAGGCCATCGGTCAGTTGGACATCGGTATTATGTGATCTTTGGGCGTGATCGAAGAGTCGAATCCTTCGGCCCGAACTGACACGCATTGATCCGAACGAAAACCAAAATGCGTTGCATGACTTGGCCTCTGCAGCCCAGAAACTCGCAAATCATTACACAAGGCCGAAAACTAGATCTTTTTGGAGCGGTCTCGAAGGATTGAAGTTCTCGTTGATAATGCTGGGCGTCACCACACTCCTCAGTCTGTTTGTGATTCCCGAAATCACCGAACGCTCGTCAAGAAAGAAGCTGGTTCAAGAAACTCGGGTACAGAAGTCACTGGAGATCATCCACCATGTCACGTTCGACAGTGCCCGGTTGAATCAAATTCGGACACTGTTCCACATTTTCGAGAAGGAAGCGCGAGCCTTGGCCGATGCCGCCGAGCTAGCCTCCCGCCGGGCGCGACTCAAGAGTGCTGCGGACGACATCTACCTCTCCTTCGACAGTGACGCATGGTGGTGGCATCAGGAGATTCTCCACCAGACAGCGATCCTTGATCTGCTCTCCGCTGAAAGACGAACGGAGTTCTCGAAGCTCACGCAGCGATATTCCGACAATTTGATAACAACCAAGAATCTGTTCGATGAAGCTCGCGAAAAGCACATCGCTGGGAAGGGTGAAAGTGAGCCCGCCAAAGTCCCATCCCTTATGCCGCCAATCGAAAAGGCATTCTACGCTTTGCACAATGAGCGCGTCGAGATCATGGTGCAAATGGTCCGGTTGCTGCAGTGATGGCCACGGAATACCCACCGCTGGCTGAGATGCCCAGCCCTGGCTCCGGGATGCCCCTAGAACTCGTCGGCTCACCATGACCGCTGTCGTGTCTCGCTGCCGGGCAATGCTCGATCGGAAATACTATGCTGGCTGATCACTGTTTCCACCAGACCCACGACAGGTAGATGGTCGGCACAATAAACAGGACTAGAAGCACGGAGCGCCAGTGGATGAAGATGTCCGGCCAGGTCGCACCGATGAGAATACCCATGGAAATCAGGCACAGTTTGAATAGTCCGGTCTCCCACCACTTTAACGTGAACGATTTGAAGATATCCATGGCTCAATCTGCATCGATACCCAAAAAATGCCAGAATGGCCTCAAGCCTTCAGCGCCTACCAACCATCACGGATTGCACTGTGGGCACGGCCATTCCATTTACCCGCTTTGATTGCTTCGTTGCGGCTTCCATAAGTGACTACGTTCGCTGCTAGGATTTTCGCTACAGATGCGCAGCTTGCCATATGAAACACCGGTGATCGAAGAAGTCATCTTACCCGAGCCGGTGAAGCTGGCTCCACAGGACTGGCGGCGCATCGGCGAGGAAGTCAGTGAACGGCTCGACTATGAGCCCGCCCGCTTCCTACGCCGGCGCACCGGAAGCCTAGGAACAAGGCGACCATGGATCAACCGCAGGAGGAATTCGTTGAGCCGGATGGCGCACATTTCAACCGGGACAAGGGGTATGGCGATGAGGTTTTGCAGCGATTATCCTGCGCCAATTCTGCGGTCACAAAACGATCCACTGCTCCATGAAAACCGTCACCCTCACATTTCCAGAATTGCTCCTTCTCGTCGGCACTCGCGCCATGCTCGGAGCCGGCATTGGACTCCTCATCGCCAAACGTCTCACAGATCAGCAGCGTGAGATCGCGGGAATCGTGCTGGCTGGTGTCGGTTTGATCACGACAATCCCGCTCGCTTTCGAGGTGATCGGCAAATCGAAGACGGAGTGATCTTGCACAGGAACTGTTGCCCGTGCCTGAGAATCAGTCGAGCAGTGCATCCAGATAAGCGTGCGGGCACCTGGTTGACATCCCCGCCGCAGTCCGATGGTCATTTCGGCTCCAACGACATCCCGCATTGACCGGGCAGAAATCGTTGGAGATCTTTCGTTGAGTGGCAGACCAAGCGGGGCGGGGGGGCAGAAAATCGCCTCGCGCAAATGTGACCGTCAGCGCCTTCCGTCCCGGAGAAGGCGGTCCCGACATGGTGGGAAACCGAGGAATTTCGGGCCCGCCGACATCAATGACTTTGGTGAACATCGGCGAACAATCGGGGGCTTGAATTTCGACGATTTCGCCCGATGAGATTTTGAAATCCGAGACGGGGGAGCGGCCGGCCCTCGTCAATTTCGACGCCCGCTTTCCGACCCAAGGTTCAGCGTTTCGCCCTCGGATTTTGACATCATTGAACATCGTAAAATGTCCGCCAATATCGGTGGATATCTTAGGAGTATATTTAGGACTTTTGCTAAAGATGACCTAGCAACAGAGGAAATACAGAGGAGTGACCCTAACGGGATTCGAACCCGTGTTACTCCCGTGAAAGGGGAGTGTCCTAGGCCACTGGACGATAGGGTCTTTTCTCAGGAAAAGAGGGCGGAAGATGCCGGGGAGTGGCGGGCGGCGCAAGAAGTTTCTCCGGCGCACATGCCCGGCGATTTCAGGTCGGGGAGAGCAGGACTTCGGCGGTGCGGGCGGTGGCGCCGATGTGAATGGACGCGACGGCGCGGGCGCGTTCGGCGAGGGTGTCGCGGCGCGGGGCGTCGGCGAGGAGGGTGGCGAGTTGGGCGCGGAGTTCAGCGGGGTTGTGGATTTGGAGGGCAGCGTCGGCGGCGAGCCAGCGCGTGACGATGGGGGCGAAGTTTTCCATGTGCGGGCCAAAGATGACGGGCTTGCCGGCGAGGACTGGCTCCACGGGGTTCTGGCCTCCGATGGCGGTGAGGCTTTTGCCGATGAAGACGACGGTGGCGAGGGTGTACCAGTCGCGGAGTTCACCGGTGGTATCGACGAGAAGGAGTGCAGGGTTGAAAGTGCGGGGTCGAGAAGGGTCGCCCGTGAGTTCGCTGCGGCGCGCGAGGGGCAGGCCCAGCGGCCCGAGCTCGCGGACGATTGATTCGGCGCGTTCGACGTGGCGGGGGACGAGGATGAGGAATAGGGAGGGAAACTGGGCGCGAAGGTCGCGGAAAACTTCGGCGAGAATGCGCTCTTCGCCGGGGAAGGTGCTGCCGCCGAGGAGGACGGGGGCGTCGCACGGGACGCCGAGTTGGCTCAGGAGGGAGCTGAACCGGGCGGTGCGCTCGCCGGATGGGGCGGCGGAGTCGTACTTCGCGTTGCCGGTGATGTGGACGCGTGCGGGATCGACGCCGAGGGAGCGCCAGCGGTCGCGGTCTTCGGGTTCGGCGGCTGCGAGGGAATCGAGGAGGCGGAAGATGGGGCCGGTGAGGAAGCGGAAGCTGCGGAAGCGCGATTCGGAGCGCGGGGAGAGGCGCGGAAGAAAGGTGACGGGGAGAGCGCGACGTTTGGCTTCGGCGAGGAGATTGGGCCAGACGGCTTCGATGAAAATGAGGCGCTGGGGGCGCACGGCGTCGAGGGCACGGCGGACGATCCAGGGAGCGTCGAGCGGGTTGTAGATGACTTCGAGCGAGTCGCAGGCGTGGGGCTGGGCGACGGCGAATCCGGTGGAGGTGGTGACGGAAAGGGCGATGAATTTTCCGGGCGCTTGCTCGCGGATGGCGCGGGCGAGTTTCAGGGCGAGGAGCGTCTCGCCGACGCTGATGGAATGGAGCCATATCCACTCGCCGCGGGCGAAGCGATGGCACTCCTCCGGGGTGTAGCTGCCGAAGCGCTGGCGGAATTTTTCGCGGTAGTTGCCGCGGCGGAGCATGCGCAGGAGGAAGCCCGGGAGCAGCCCTAGAAAGACGAGCGGGAAGAGAAGATTGTAGATGAAGAGGGAGCGGCGCGCGTCGGCGGGGAGCATGGCAATGACGAATGGGACTGAATGCCGATTCGTCAGTTGCGCTCGGCTGACGGCTCCACCGCACGGAGCAGGGCCACCTCAGTCGCTCCGTAGCGTTTCTGCCGGAAGCATTCCCAGACGGAGCCGAGCTTGAGCTTCGCGCCGGGGAGATGCTCTAGGACGAAGATGCCGCCGGGGGCGAGCGCCTGCTGCAGCGTTTGGGAGCAGAGCAGCTCGGGGGCAAAGTCGCGCTCGCCCTCGGCCTTGGCGTA
>JAYTML010000646.1:0-7623 GCA_043728655.1 Chthoniobacter sp.
CACGTCGGTTTTCAACACTTCGTCCGGCACAGTCGTATTCGTCATACCCCATATGCTACGACGAATATGACCAGTTCAGATAGTGGTGCTCCGTGTTACGCTTACGGTCAAGACGGGTCAAATGCCAAACATCGGCAAAAAATAAGCGGCGCAGGTGGCATTATGCTACCTGCGCCGCGTTAGAGTGAGTTTCGTGCCGTCTCGGTTAGCGAGAGTAAAGCTCGACGATGAGCTGCTCGTTGACGATCGGCGCGATTTCCTCGCGGGTCGGGATCCGCGAAACGGCTCCCTTGAAGTTATCCTTGTCAACGGTCAGCCAATCCGGAACCGGCGTAATTTGCGTCAATTCGATATTCTTGGCGGCGAGTCGGCGCGACTGCGGTCTGTCCTTTATTGTAATCGTATCGCCAGGCTTGGCGTTGAAGGACGAGATATCCACCTTACGGCCGTTCACCTGCACGTGTCCGTGGGAGACGAGTTGGCGCGCGCCACTGCGCGAGTTCGCGAAACCGAGGCGGTAGATGACATTGTCCAAACGGGTTTCGAGAAGCTGGAGCAGAATCTCGCCGGTGACACCGCGCTTCGTGGATGCAATGTGGAAGTAGCGGCGAAACTGGCGTTCAAGGACTCCATACTGGTATCGGAGTTTCTGTTTCTCGCCAAGGGCAACCGCATACTCGCTCTGTTTGCGCCTAGACCCCTTTGGTCCGTGCATTCCTGGGCCGTAGTTCTTGCGTTCCAGCGCCTTGGATGGGCCAAAGAGCGCCACGCCGAAACGGCGGCTGATTTTCGATTTGGGGCCGGTGTAACGTGCCATATCTGTACTTGTTTGGTTGCTTGGTTGGTAGTGATTCTAGCCCGGCGTCAGACGCGGCGCTGCTTTGGTGGACGGCATCCGTTGTGCGGCACCGGTGTCACATCTTTGATCACGCTGATTTCCAAGCCCACCGCCTGGATTGCGCGCACCGCAGATTCGCGACCCGCGCCAGGCCCCTTGACGCGAACCTCGACTTCCTTGAGACCATGTCCCATCGCTTGCCGGCATGCATCTTGGGCGACCATCTGTGCCGCATACGCCGTGCTCTTGCGCGAACCCTTGAAGCCGCATTTGCCACCGCTCGACCATCCGATCGCGGAGCCATTCAAGTCGGTGATCGTGACAATCGTATTATTGAACGACGCGACGACATGAGCGATCCCTGAGTGGACATTCTTGCTACCCTTCGCCTTGATGATCTTGATCTGTTCAACGACTGCATTTGGATCAAGTGAAAGATTCTCTTCTTTTTTCGGCTCTGCAGCAGCAGCAGCATCCTTCTTTTTTGGACCCTTCACCTTGGCGGCCTTGGCGGGTGCGGCGGCAGCAGGTGCGGCGTCTGAAGCGGGTTGCTCGGCTACGGCACCTTCGGCGGTAGGGAGGGTTGGTTTCTCGGAGTCAGGCATAGTCTTAGTGTTTACTTTCCAGCCGGTTTAGCGGCTTCCTTGGCGCGTTGCACGCCTACAGTTTTACGCGGTCCCTTGCGTGTGCGGGCATTGGTTGAGGTGCGCTGGCCCCGCACGGGGAGACTGCGGCGATGACGAATGCCCCTGTAGCAATTGACCGCCTGCAGACGCTTGAGATTCGCCTGCAATTCGCGGCGCAAGTCGCCCTCGATCGGCAGTTTGCTAGCCGTGATTGCCTGGATGATCTGGTTGAGTTGCTCGCTGCTCAGATCTTTCGCGCGCAGATTGGGATCAATGTTGGCTTGGTCGAGGATCTTTTTAGCGGTGCTCGGGCCAATGCCGTAAATGTAGGGAAGCGACGCTTCGATGCGCTTGTCGCCGGGAATTTCAACGCCTAGGAGTCGGGGCATATATTTTAGATGTGATTAACCCTGCCGCTGCTTGTGCCGCGCGTTTTTACAGATGACGCGAACGACGTTTTTGCGCTTTACGATACGGCAGCTCTCGCAAAGACGTTTGACGGATGCTCTTACTTTCATGGTCTCAAATTGGATGGATTTTGGAGGACAAAAAATCGCGCTGGGTACTGTATTTCCCCAGTGCGATCAGGGCTGTTTCACTACTTTTGCCGGAAGGGAATTCTGCCCTTGGCCAAATCGTAGGGGGACATCTCTAACAGAACTTTGTGGCATGGCAACATGCGAATGAGGTGGATACGCATTTTTTCTCAGATGTGCCCCAAGACACTGTGGCCGCGTATGTAATCTGAGGCGAAACATCATATCCGGAGGGAGAGCCGCACTGGTCACGGGGCTCCCGGACTGGATGCTGGAGAGTTGCCTGTTCGTTCTCCGCCGCGCTTGTCGCGCAGGCACATCGGTCGCGGCGGCGGGATGCGGCGTCGGTCTGCCGTTCTGGCGTGTTCGGTGTCGGGGAATCCGTCGGGCGATTCATGAAGCCCTGCACCATTCAATAGCGGGCCTTCAGGCGCTTACCTTCCGTTGGGCAATGCTCGCCACGACTTGGCTTGTCGGTCTCCGGGAGCGCGGGTAGGCTTCCGGCCGTGAGCCCAAACGACGTTCGCAAAATTGCCGAGCGCCTCTCCGCGTCGCGGATTTTGCGCGACTATGAACTGGCGTTCCGCGAGGCGACGGGATTGCCGCTCGCATTTCATCCCGACGGTGTGCCCGATCCCGCGCTGCGTTCCAGTCCGCTGGTCAATCCCTTCTGCCGGGCGGTCGCCGGTACCGAGCCCGGTTGCCAGCTCTGTCTCGAAATGCAGCAGCGCCTGACGGGGGCGGGCACAGCCGATAGTCGCACGGATATGTGCCGCGCGGGCCTGACGGATTCCGCAGTGCCGGTGCGGCTCGGTCAGCAGACGCTCGGGCATCTCCAAACCGGCCAGGTGGCGCTGGAGAAACTCACCCGAAGCAAGTTTAAGCAGCTCGCCAAATGGCTGGACGACGGGGGCGCGCACGCCGACTGGCACGCTTTGGAAAAGCTCTACTTTGAGACACCCGAATTGAGCCCGGAGAAATACGGCGCGATCGTGCGCTTGCTGGAGGTTTTCGCGCAGCACCTCTCCGTCGCCGCGGAGCAAATCGCCACCCAGCAGGACAACGCCGAGCCTCCACTCGTGCGGCGGGCGCGGCAATTCATCGAGGAGCACCAGGGCGAGGACATCGGGCTGGACGACGTCGCGCGCGCCGTCCACGCGAGCACGTTTCACTTCTGCAAAATGTTCAAGAAGGCGACCGGGATGACCTTCACGCGCTACCTCTCGCTGGTGCGCGTGGCCAAGGCGAAGAAGCTCCTCGGCAATCCGCAACTTCGCGTTTCCGAGATCGCCTACGAGGTGGGCTTCAATTCGCTGACGCACTTCAACCGCATGTTTCGCAAGCTCTCCGGCGAATCGCCGACGGCCTGCCGCGACCGTGTCCTCGGGCTCACAGGCCCGTCGGGTGGTCGATGAATTCCCACGGGACGCGGAATTTTTTCGCGAGGTGGGCGGCGAGCGCGCGGACGCCGAAGGTCTCGGTGGCGTAGTGGCCGGCGTAGAAAACATTGACGCCCAGCTCCTCGGCGAGCGTGTAGGAATGGTGAGGGCCTTCGCCGGTGATGAATGTGTCCACGCCCTCGGCCGCCGCGCGCGCGACCTCGCCGCCTGCGCCGCCGGTGACGATGCCGATGCGCGCGGTTTTTCCCGGCCCGCCGGGAGCGATATGCGGCGCGCTGCCGAGCACGCGCTCGAGCCGGCGCGCGAGCTCGGAGAGTGAAAGTGCGGTGCGCGTCTGCACGCCGAGGTGCTGGCCTTTGGCGAGGAAGAAGGGCGCGCATTTTGTGAAACCCAGCGCCTTGGCGAGCAGCGCATTGTTTCCCACAGCGGGATGCAGGTCCAGCGGGAGGTGTGAGCTGTAGATGGCGAGGTCGCCGTCGAGCGCGGCCTTCACCTTTCGGCGCACCGCGCCGGTGAGCGGCTGCACGCCGCTCCAGAAGAGGCCGTGATGCACAAGCAGCAGCGTGACGCCCTGGTCCACGGCGTGTTCGATGGTCCATTCGCACGCGTCCACGGCGGCGCCGATCCTTGTCACCGCGCCGGAGTTTTCGATCTGGAGACCGTTCCACGCGCCGGGGTAGTCTGTGACGTCGGCGGTGCGCAGGTAGCGGTCGAGGTGGGTGACGATGGGGGCGAGCATGGGCATAAGCGGGAAGTTAGGAATTGCGCAGCAAGATGATTCTGGCTACTTTATCGGCAGGGTAATGGGAGGGAAAACCGAAGCACAAAACGAGACAAAACATGCCAACCACCGACGCAAAAGCCCCGCTCACCAACAAGCGCACATGTCCGCTCTGCGACGCCGCGCTGCTCCACGACAAACCTGACGAGTGTCCGAAGTGCGACTGGGTGCGAGGCACGCCGCGAACGACCGGCACCGGGCGCGACACGACGGCGGTCTGCTTCAGCGTGATCCCCGGCTTTGGCCACATCTACAAGGGCCACCGACTTCTCGGTTTCATCCTCATGCTCGGGAGCGGTTTCGCATTCGTCGCGGCGATGCTCGCGGGCTTTGCCAGCGCCGGCTGGGGGCTGCTGCTGCTGCCGCTCTACTGGGGCGCGGTCATGCTGCATGTCTATTGGGCCGACGACCGGGCGCTGCATCATCACACGCGCGGGTAGGGGGAAAATCCGAAGCACGAACCACGAAATCCGAAGCAACTCGGAAAGGTTTGAAAGGCGGAAAATCGGATTGGCGCGTGAGTTGGTTTCCCGGTTTTCACGTCTTTGGAATTTGTTTCGGATTTCGAGTTTCGGATTTCCAATTTTGCCCTACCGTCCGCGCCTATGTTATCCGCAGGCATCGTCGGCCTCCCAAACGTCGGCAAATCCACCCTCTTCAACGCCGTCACCAAAACGCAGAAAGCGCAGGCCGCGAACTACCCGTTTTGCACCATCGATCCGAATGTCGGCATCGTCACAGTGCCCGACCCACGGCTCGCGGCGCTGTCCAAGCTCAGCAGCTCTAAAAAACTCGTCCCTGCCGCGATTGAGTTTGTCGATATCGCCGGCCTTGTGAAAGGCGCGAGCGATGGCGAGGGGCTCGGCAACAAATTCCTCAGCCACATCCGCGAAGTGCATGCGCTCGTGCAGGTCGTGCGCTGCTTCGAGGATGCGGACATCCACCACGTCAGCGGCACCGTGGATCCCGTGCGCGACATCGAGATCATCAATACCGAGCTGATCCTCGCGGACCTCGCGGCCGTGCAAAAGCGAAAGGACCGCCAGCAAAAGGCCGCGAAGATCGGCGACAAAACCGCCAAGGCCGAGGTCGCGCTTTGTGAAAAGCTCCTCCCACATCTCGACGCCGGCAAGCCCGCCACCACGCTCGAACTCAGCGACGACGAGACGAAGCTGCTGCGCGAGTTTTTCCTCCTTTCGGGAAAGCCGACGATTTTCGCATGCAACGTCGCCGAGGCCGATCTCGCGAACGTGGCCGCCATCGTCGAGGCGGTGCGCGACAATGAAGGCGTGCCGCCGAAGGACAACGTCGAGATGACCGACGCCGCGCGTTTCGTCACCGCCGTGCAGGACTATGCGCGGTCGCATTTTGGCACCGAGGCCGTGGTCATCAGCGCGCAGATCGAGAGCGAACTGGCCACGCTCAGCGAGGAGGAAGCCGCGGAATACCTCGCCGGGATCGGCGTGGCGTCGAGCGGCGTGGGGTCGCTCATCCGCGCCGTGTATCATCTGCTCGGCCTGCGCACCTACCTCACCACCGGTGAGCAGGAGACGCGCGCCTGGACGATTCGCGCCGGAGACAAGGCGCCCGCCGCGGCCGGGGTCATTCACAGCGATTTCGAGCGCGGTTTCATCGCCGCCGAGACCGTCCATTTCGACGACCTCATCTCGCTCGGCTCCCACGCGAAAGCGCGCGAAGCGGGGAAGCTGCGGATCGAGGGCAAGGATTACGTGGTGAAGGACGGGGACGTGGTGGAGTTCCGGTTCAACGTGTAAGGGCCGCTGAGCCGATTCGTGGAGCGTATGTCGAATCAGCCTCCGCCGCTTCCGCCTCGGCTTCCGAAGAAAGGGCGCGGCTTTCCGGGCTGGCCGGCGGTAGTCCTCGTTCTCGCCCTCGTCCTCGTTCTCGTTCTCGGCTTCGCCGGCTTCGGCGTGTGGCGGATGTCCAAGTCCCTGCAGGGGATTCTGGCAACGCCGAAACGCGCGGTCGAGGCGGTCATCCCGGCGTATGAGGATTTGCTCGGAGAGGAACTGAGCGGCTCGGGATTTCACATCGAATACGGCGGGCGGCGTTACATCGTCTGCAGTCTTCACCAGTCCGACGGCAAGCAGCCGGCGGAGATGGGTGCGCTTTCCTTCGATGAGCCGATCCGAGTCACGGCCCGGGTGCATGTGCAGAAGGATGTGCAGGTGCTCACCTACGAATCGCCCGAACTCGACAAGCTCACGCCGCTGTCCTACGCGCCCGCGCCGACCGTGCAGATCGGCGAGCCGGTCGTCCTGATCTACAACGAGGAACAGATCGTCGGCCACGTCATCGCACGCAGCGACGACCGCCAGAAACTGCGCTTTTTCCGCGCGGTGGAGCCGTTTGAAGCCACCGGATGCAGCGGTGCGCCGGTGCTTAGCGGCCTCACGGGAAAGGTCATCGGCGTGGCGCTGACGGCCGATCGGGCGGAGAATGCGCGCACCGTGGGATTCGAGCTACTTGATCTTCCGGCCAGCCTTGCTGCGCCGTAGCAAGCGCGCTCCTTCGAGCCCGGCTGGTCAGTTCCCCGCGTTTTCCCAGTTTCCGATGTCGTCTTCGGTGCCGGGTTTTCCGTCGGTGCCGGCGGAGAAGATGTCATAGCCCTTGGGGTTGTGGGTGCCGGGCTGGGTGTAGAGATACTCGCGGTCCCACGGATCGCGGAGCGGCACGTCGAGGAGTTGCCGCCAGTTGCGGGGCTTGGGGTCCGCGTCGGGTCTGGAGATGAGTGCCTTGAGACCCTGGTCGGTGGTGGGCAGGGAGCCATTGGTCATCTGGTACTGGAGGAGCAGGGTGCGGTACTGCTCAATGTCGCCTTTCGCGCGCGTCATCTGCGCGGTGCCGATGTGACCGCCGGTGAACTTGATCGCCATGCCGATGAGGAGGCCGATGATGAGCACGACGAGCATGATCTCCAGCAGGGTGAATGCGGCGTTTCTGCGGCGGGCGGTTTTCATGGGGCGTCGGGTGAAAGAGTGTAGTCGAGGGCGGGCGAGTTGTATTTGAGCTGGAGCTCCACGGCGCGCACGGCGACGGAGCCCGACTCCCTATTAAGCTGGAGGACGACTTTATTCAAACCGGCCCGTAGCGCGGAACCGGGGATCACTTTCTGCGCACGCAGCCAGCCTGCGTAGCGAAAGCGCATGTCCCGGTCGAGCGGGCGGACGAGGCCGACATAGCCGGGATCGGCGAGGTCGGGCTGGTGGACGGTCGCGGGGCCGAGGGCGCGGTCGTTGACGGTGATGTCCGGGAGGGCGAGGGCGTCCGAGTCGAGGATCTCGAAAGTGACGATGGCGGTGAGTGGCGGGGACTGGAGCTCGAACTCCCACGAGCCGGCGGGGGCATCGCGCGGAGTGAGCTTCATGACGCCGGGGTCGATGGATGCTTTCACCCGACCGTAGAGCGTGTAGTCGTCGGC
>JAYTML010000647.1:0-2401 GCA_043728655.1 Chthoniobacter sp.
TGGTCGAAATGGGCGTGCGTCACCAGCACGAGGTCGATGTTCGGCAGGTCATGCAGGTGCAGCCCCGGATGCTTCATCCGTTTGAAAACCTTCAGCCACTTCGCCCAGTTCGGATCGACCAGCAGATTATGCTCGCGCGTCTGGATCAAAAAGGACGCGTGCCCGATCCAGGTGATTCCGATTTCGCCCTCCTTCAGCTCGGGAAAATTCGGCGGCGCATGCCCGCCCGCGCGCGGCTCGAAGATCGAGGGAATCAGCACCTCGGTCAGAAAATTCCGCTTCTGCCAGCCGTCCTTCGGCCTCAGCCCGATCTTGCGCTCGCCCGCCGCTGGCTGCCCGCCGTTGGCTTGCGCGGACTTTTTGATCTCCGCCTTCGGCTTGCGTTTTTGAAACGGGTTCGGCACGGCACGAATTGTAGAGGACACCGCGCGCCAAGCAAAGTTTTCATGCGCCTTGCCACGCTCCCTCGGAAGGCGTGTAGTTTTCCATCGTGATAAAAGCCGACCTCCGCCGCGAGATGCGCATGCGCCTGAAAACTCTCGGCGCCGCGCGCGCGGAAAAATCCGGCGCAATCGTCGCCGCCATCGCCGCCCACCCAGCCTTCCACCAGGCGGAGACCGTCGCCCTCTTCGCCCCGCTCCCCAGCGAGCCGGACATCGAGCCGCTGTGGGATCACCCAGGCCACCGCTTCTGCTACCCGCGCGTCGTCGGCACGCAGCTCGAGTTCGTCGCCGTCCGCCATTTTGAAGACCTCGCGCCCGCTGCCTGGAACCCGCTCGTCCGCGAGCCCGCCGCGAGCGAGCAGATCATCGCCCCCGCCGAGATCGCCCTCATCCTGGTCCCCGGCCTCGCCTTTACCCACGACGGCCACCGCCTCGGCCGCGGCGGCGGATACTACGACCAGATCCTCGCCATCCACCGCCCGCACGCCATCGCGCTTGGCGTCTGCTTCGATCTCCAGCTCGTCCCGGAACTCCCCTGCGAGCCGCACGACCAGCCCGTGGATGCCGTCGTCACCGAGACGACTCCGCATCCGCCGCGGTGACCGTGAGACGGCGTCTGCGCCGTAACCTTCCCTCGGCCCGGAGCGTCTGCGGTTTTTGAATGAGCCACCATGCCCCGCGCCGTCTGTGAACTCCCTCGCCCTCCCATGGCCTGCATTGCCATTCGCCGCGCCCGTCCGTAAAACGCAGCCGATGGCTGAATTCCTCGCCCCCACCGATGAGGACCTCGTCGCCGCGACGCTAGGGGGCGATGACGACGCGTTCGCCGAGCTGGTCCGGCGGCACAAGCGGCGCGTCTTCGGCACCGCGTCGCGGTTCGCGCGGGACGGGCATCAGCTCGACGACATCGCGCAGGACGTATTCGTGCGGGCATTCCGGCATCTGGGGAAGTTTCGCCGCGATGCGCCGTTCGAGCACTGGCTGGCGCGGATCACCGTCTCCGCGTGCTACGATTTTTTGCGAAAGGAGCGGCGCGTCCGCGAGCACGTCTCGCTCGATGCGCACGATTTCGACACGCGCGACACGGGCATCGACGCCGCGCTGGCCGCCCGGCGCGCCCGCGAAGTGCTCGATCACGCCATGCGGCGGCTCACCGCAGAGGAGCGCCTCATCATCACGCTCGCGGAGCTGGAGGAGCGCCCGATGCGGGAGATCTCCGAGCTCACCGGATGGAGCGAGGGCAATGTGAAAGTGCGCGCTTTTCGCGCGCGGCA
The DNA here is from genome assembly GCA_043728655.1 of Chthoniobacter sp. Classification (GTDB taxonomy): domain Bacteria; phylum Verrucomicrobiota; class Verrucomicrobiia; order Chthoniobacterales; family Chthoniobacteraceae; genus Chthoniobacter. The sequence continues at coordinate 1,718 of JAYTML010000647.1, forward strand.
GAACTTGAAAAAAATCCTGGAGGTCAGCCATGAACGATAACGCCGACGAAAAACTGAACGCCCTTTTCGCCGCCGCCCGCTCCGCGGAGTGCGACACCTCGGCCGCGGAGTACGGCTTTGAAACCCGCCTCGCCGCACGGCTGCGCGAGGAGAGCGGCGCCTCTCTCTCCGCGTGGGCCTGGAAGCTCTGCCCGTTTTTCGCCGCGCTCGCGCTCGCGGCGGCGTGGTGGGGGCACGTGAACTCCCGCGCCGAGGCGGCCGCGCAGATCTTCACCGAAGCGACCCAGGAAAACGTGGAGCAGGTGCTGCTGGCCTACATGACGGGAGAAAACCGATGAGGCACGTGAAACGCATCCTCGGCGTCCTGCTGATTTTCATTTTCGGCATCGTCGTCGGCGGCGCAGGCGCCAGCGCCGGATTCGCGAAAAAGATTCGCGAGGTGATGACCGGAGGGCCCGAGGCGGTGGTAAAGGAGGTCGTGAAGCGCCTCGACAAGGAACTGAAACTCGACGCGGAGCAGAGGCGCCAGCTCCTCCGCATCGCGGACGAGACACACATCCGCCTGCGCCAGAGCCGCGCAAAGATCCAGCCGGAGGTGGACCGCGCGCTGGTCGAGGCGGAGGGAAAAGTGCGCGCGATTCTCTACGCGAACCAGATCGAGAAATTCGACAAGCTCGTGCATCG
>JAYTML010000648.1:0-5887 GCA_043728655.1 Chthoniobacter sp.
TTTGAAAATCGCGCGGAAGTGCAGGCGGTGCTGGAGCGTGATCTTCGGCGAAAGGTCGCGGGCTTCCTAGGCGACGAGAGCGTGCGCGTTTGCGTGCGCGGCAACTGGGGCCGCGCGGATGCGCCGCTCGTGGAAATGGCCATCGAAGCGCAGGCCGACCTCGTCGTGGTCGGTACGCATCAACGGCGCGGCCTCGACCGCTTCCGGCGTGGCTCGGTCTCGCGCGGCACGCTGCAGCTCGCGCCGATGAGTGTGGCCTGCGTGCCGACGCCCGCCGTCGCGCCCGTGGCCGGCCCCCGCTTCCGCGAATGCACGCGCGTGCTCGTGGCCGTCGATCTCGGGGCGGCGCATGGCTTCGCCGCACCTTACGCGTATTCGATCGTCCAGCCCGGCGGCACCGTGCGCCTGGTGCATAACATCATGCCCTTCCGCCTGCCGAATCCGATGATCGGCGGCTCCTATCAGGACTTCCCCACGCCCAAAGAGCAGGCGCAACTCGTCGCCGAAGCTGAGGCGAAATTGCGCACGCTCGCGCCGAACGAAGCGGAGGCGCGCGGCATCGTGACCGAAGTGGAAGTCTCCGAGAGCCGGGAAACCGCCGAGGCGATCTGCGCGGCGGCGGAGCGTTTCGGCGCGGACGTCATCTGCATCGGCAGCCACACCCGCCCCGGCTTTACCGCCAAGGTGCTCGGCTCCGTCTCGCTCGCCGTGCTGCAAGGCAGCCGCCGCCCGGTGCTCGTCGTGTGGCCGCCTGCGGAGTAAATTTTCCATGAAAGAACTCACTCAAACCAACTGGCACGAACTCCCGGTGGAACAAGTCGCCGGGCTGCTGGAGAGCGACCCGGCCACGGGGCTGGCGCAGGCCGAAGTCGAGGCGCGGTTGCTGCAATTTGGGCCGAACCAGATGACCGCGCAGAAGCGCCTCAGCGAATGGATGCGCTTCCTTTTGCAGTTCCATCAGCCGCTCATTTACATCCTGCTCGCGGCCACGGGCATCACGGTCGCGCTGGGCGAATGGGTGGATGCGTCGGTGATTTTCGGCGTCGTCTTCATCAATGCCGTGATCGGCTATCTCCAGGAGGCGAAGGCGGAGAAGGCCATCGACGCGCTGGCGAAGATGGTCCTCACCGAGGCCACGGTGCGGCGCGCTGGCGAGAAGCTGCGCATTCCCTCCGCGCAGCTCGTGCCGGGCGATGTGGTGCTGCTCCAATCCGGCGACCGTGTGCCGGCCGACCTGCGCCTGCTGCACCAGCGCAATTTGCAAATCGAGGAGGCGGCGCTGACCGGCGAATCCGTCCCGGTCGAAAAGCAGACCGCGCCGCTGCCCGCCGACGCGATCCTCGCCGAGCGCACGAATCTCGCCTTCACCGGCACGCTTGTGACTTACGGCCAGGGCGAGGGCGTGGTCTTCGCCACCGGCGACCGGACCGAGATGGGCCGCATCGCGGGGCTGATCCACACGGCGGAGAATTTGCAGACGCCGCTCACGCGCAAGATCGCGCAGTTCAGCCGGCTGCTGCTCTACGTGATCCTCGGGCTGGCGGCGGTCACGTTCATCGTCGGCCTCGCGCGCGGCGAATCGTGGGTGGACATGTTCATGGCCGCGGTCGCGCTGGCCGTCGGCGCGATCCCGGAGGGGCTGCCCGCGGCGCTCACCATCACGCTGGCCATCGGCGTGGCGCGCATGGCGCGGCGGCGCGCGATCATCCGCAAGCTGCCCGCCGTCGAGACGCTCGGCAGCACCACCGTCATCTGCTCGGACAAAACGGGCACGCTCACGCAGAACCAAATGACCGTGCAGGAAATCCATGCCGGCGGGCAGCTCTACCACGTCACCGGCAGCGGCTATGAGGCGGTGGGGAAAATCCATTCCGAGCAGGTGCCGGTCGTCGTGGGCGAAAACGTCGCGCTCATCGAAACCCTTGGCGCGGGCCTGCTGTGCAATGATTCGCGGCTCGTCCGCAACGACGAGGGCCGCACCATCGTGCAGGGCGATCCGACCGAGGCGGCGCTCATCGTCGCCGCGCAAAAGGCGGGGCTTTCCGAGGAGGAAATGAGCGGGCGCCTGCCGCGCATCGAGAGCATCCCTTTCGAGAGCGAATACCAATACATGGCCACGCTCCACGGCGCGGACCATGAGCCGAAGATGATCTACATCAAAGGCGCGGTGGAAGCCCTGCTCGACCGCTGCGCGCACACGCTCAGCGAATCGGGCGAACGCGCGCCGCTGGACAAAGCGCTCGTGCTCCGCAACGCCGAGGCGATGGCCGCCCGCGGCCTGCGCGTGCTCGCCTTTGCCCGGCGCGAGATGCCATCGGACCACACGGATCTGGAGCACGAGCACGTCGCCGCCGAACTCACCTTCCTCGGCCTCCAGGGCAAACTCGACCCGCCGCGCCCCGAGGCCATCGCCGCCGTCGCGAAGTGCAAGACCGCCGGCATCCGCGTGAAGATGATCACCGGCGACCACGTCCTCACCGCCAAGGCCATCGCCGCGCAGATCGGCCTGGATGACAGCGGTGCGGAAGTCGTCGCGCTCACCGGCCGCGATTTGGACAAGCTCGGTGACGAGGAACTCGCGGATGCCGCGGATCGCGCCTCCGTCTTCGCTCGCGTCGCGCCCGAGCAAAAGCTGCGGCTGGTCAAGGCGCTGCAATCGCGCGGCCACGTCGTCGCCATGACCGGCGACGGCGTGAACGACGCGCCCGCGCTCAAGCAGGCCGACATCGGCACCGCGATGGGCATCACCGGCACCGACGTGTCGAAGGAAGCCGCCGACATGATTTTGACCGACGACAACTTCGCCTCCATCGAAGCCGCGGTGGAGGAAGGCCGCGGCGTCTTCGACAACCTCACCAAGTTCATCGTCTGGACGCTGCCGACGAACTTCGGCGAGGGCCTGGTGATCCTCGCCGCGGTCTTCGCCGGGGCCACGCTGCCGATCCTGCCCGTGCAAATCCTCTGGATCAACATGACCACCGCGATCCTGCTCGGGCTGATGCTCGTCTTCGAGCCGAAGGAGCGCGAAATCATGAGCCGCCCGCCGCGCGATCCGAAGACGCCTATCCTCACCGGCTGGCTGCAATTCCGCATCCTGCTCGTCGCGCTGGTTCTGCTCGCCGGCTGCTTCACGCTCTTCGCGTGGGAGCAGCGGCGCGGCGCCAGCCTGGCCGAGGCGCGCACCGTGGCGGTCAATCTCTTCGTCATGGTCGAACTGTTCTACCTCTTCAACTGCCGCAGCTTCACCCGCTCGATGTTTGCCATCGGCCTCTTCTCGAACCCGTGGGTCATCTTCGGCTCGCTCGCCATGATCGCGCTGCAACTGCTCTTCACCTACGCGCCCACGATGAACGCGCTCTTCCACTCCGCGCCCATCGGCTGGGACGCTTGGTGGCGCATCCTCGCCATCGCCGCCTTCGCCTACTTCCTCGTCGGCGTGGAGAAACAAATCACCAATCGGATGAAGAAAAACGCCGCCTCGAAAGGATTGCCCGCATGATTGAAATCGCTGTTTACGACACCAAGCCCTACGACCGCGAATACCTCGCGCACGCTCCCGGCGCGGAGCGCATCGCGTGGCGCTTCCACGAATTCCGGCTCAGCGCCGAGACTGCCCCGGCGGCCAAAGGCGCGCCGGCCGTGTGCGTCTTTGTGAACGATCAGGCGGATCGCGCGTGCCTGGAAATCCTCGCCGCGCTCGGGGTGAAGCTCATCGCCCTGCGCTGCGCCGGGTTCAACAACGTGGACGTGCCCGCCGCCCGCGCGCTCGGCCTCGCCGTGGTGCGCGTGCCGGCCTACTCGCCGCACGCCGTGGCCGAGCACGCCGTCGCGCTGCTGCTCACGCTCAACCGCAAAATCCATCGCGCGTTCAACCGCGTGCGTGAGCTGAATTTCTCGCTCAGCGGCCTCGTCGGCTTCGACCTCCACGGCAAGACTGTGGGCATCGTGGGCACCGGAAAAATCGGCCGCATCGCCGCACAGATTTTCCGCGGCTTCGGGTGTGAGCTGCTCGCCCACGATCCCTTCCCGGCAGAGGACTGGGCGGCCGGGCATGCTGTCCATTACGTGAGTTTCGATACGCTGCTGGCGACGAGCGACATCATCTCGCTGCACGCGCCGCTGACGCCGGAAACGCTCCGCCTTCTCGACGAAAAGACCATCGCGCGGATGAAGCCCGGCGTCTTCATCGTCAATACCAGTCGTGGGAAACTGATCGAGACCAGCTCGCTCATCGCCGCGCTCAAGACCGGCCATGTCGGCGGTGTCGCGCTCGATGTCTATGAGGAGGAAGAGGGCATCTTTTTTGAAGACCTCTCCGGCCAGGTGCTCGCCGATGACGAACTCGCCAGACTGCTAAGCTTCCCGAACGTGCTCATCACTGCCCATCAGGCCTTTCTCACCCACGAGGCGCTCAGCGAGATTGCCCGCGTGACGACGGCCAACGTCCTTCAACTCGAATCCGGTGAACCAGCGCATTCATGGCTGGAAGGAACACTGCTAACTTGACCGGGTGGCCTTGCCCTCGGCTCCGCATGCCTCAAGCCACAAGACATCAAAGCGACTCACGGCCCGCCGTCGTGCTGCTGGGAGGACCCGGCTCCGGGAAGGGCACGCATGGGCAGGCGCTGGCCGAGGCGCTGGGTTATCAGCATCTCTCGTCGGGCGAGCATTTCCGCGATCACATCCGACGGGCGACGCCGTTGGGTTGCCGCGCCAGGGAGCCCATCGAGAGCGGACGGCTCGTCCCGGACGAAGTGGCGAGTGAGCTGGTGCGGGCGATGCTCGGTGACTGTCCGGACGCCAGCGGTTTCGTGTTGGATGGCTATCCGCGCTCGCTGGCCCAGGCAGAACTCCTGGAGGGAATCGTGTCGGCGTTCGGATGCGTGGTCACGCAGACGGTTTACCTCGTTGTTTCCGACGATGAAATTGTGCGGCGGCTTTCGGGTCGGTTGACGTGCCGGGCGTGCGGGCGCACCTGCCATGAATCCTCGAAACCGCCGGCCCGGCCCGGTGTGTGCGATGCGTGTGGCGGGGAGTTGTTTCGGCGAAAAGACGACGAACCAGCCACCATTCGGCAACGGGTCGCCGTGTTTCGGCGGATGATCGGTCCGCTGTTGGATTTCTATCGCGAGACCGGCCGCCTGGTGGAAATCGTGGCGGAAGGCCCGGTGCATGAGGTGAGCGCCCGAGTCATCGCCCAGTCGAAAGATGAGCGCGCACGATGAATCTGGCCGAATACATCCTGCCGCGATAACCTCCCTCGTTGTGATCATCGATACGCTGGCGCCTCTCTTCCTCGCGATGACGCCGCGCGGTACGCCCGCACAGCGGATTCGCACCGCGGGCTTGGCTTGGGAGATTTGTCTCAACCTGACTCAGACGACGCAAACTACGCTGCGCGTTGGCGACGGAGTCGCCAGGCTTCATGCTCAAGAACACAGCGGCGAGTCTGCGAAAAGGACGGCTCACCGTGCTTGCAGAGGAACTCCGACTCGTGCCCATCGAGCCGGTTTACGCCGTGACGCCAAATGGAGGAACCTCGCCGTGAGATTCGTTCTGCTGCCTTGGTTCCTTTGCCTTCCTCTCGTTTCAGCCCACGCGGGTGAGCGCGCGGGACAACTTGCCATTGAAGAGGTCGTGACGCGCGCGCTCGCGGCAAATCCGATGCTCAGAGCTTCGGCGGCCAAGTGGGCGGCGATGAAGGAGCGGGTGCCGCAGGCAAAGGCGTGGGACGATCCGATGGTCGGCGTGGATTTCGAGCGGATGGGGACGACGCGCTTCGACACCTATTCCGATGCGATGTGGATGGCTTCGCAAACGCTGCCGATCACCGGCAAGAACCTGAGCCGAGGGCGGGCCGTGGAGGCGGAAGCGCGGGCCGCTTACG
>JAYTML010000649.1:0-2682 GCA_043728655.1 Chthoniobacter sp.
GGGCAGCTAGCGCTCGACGGGCCGTCGCTGGCGGTCTGGCGGGTATTCTACACCGGATACGATTCCCAGCCGTTCCGCGCCTTCAAAGAGCCGGACACCGCGCGCGTGCTGAACCAGCTGCTGCGGCTGCCGGGTTTCGAGGAAGGTGTGGTCGGGCCGGACGGGGCTCCGCTGGCGCGCGGCGCCGAGCGGCTGCAATGGCGCATCGAAACGGGTGGCGGAGAGACGATGATCGACTACCGGATCGAACTTGTGCTGCCGGACGGGAGCGCGCCGCCGCCGGCACTGACGGTGATCGACGGGACGCCGTCGCTTTACGTCACGCGCGACACGATCTACGAGGGGCCGCCGCTGGGCCGGCTCGCGCCCGACGAGGGGCCCATCACCGTTCCCGCCGAGGCGCTCGAGACGAGCGATGGCCTCACGCTCCTCGACCGGCTCGGCGTGGAGCCGCCGCCGCGGATCGCCGGGCGTGTGCGGGCCGTGCGGGTGCGCGCGGTTTTCCGCTGCGCGGTGAAAAAGGACATGTTCGGCGGCGGGGAGCGGCTGCTCGTGGAGGTCCGCGCGGAGGATGCCGGCGGCGCCGTCCTCTCGACATTCCAGCGGGAGGAGTGGACGCCGCTGGCGCTCCCGCCGGATCCGCCGGAGACGCTGACGCGCTACGACCGGAGCGCCCTGCGCCTCGTGCCGGGGCTGGTGGAAACGCTCCGCGCGAACTGGGACGGTCGCGACGCGAAATGGCAGCGCCGGCTCGGGAAAGAGTTTGCCGCGCAGTTTGCGGAGTGGCTGGACTCCGTGCCGGAGGACGTGGGCGTGGAACTCGATCCGCTGCTCGCCTCGCTGCGCCATGCGCCCGTGGAGGCGCTGGTGAAGCTGGAGGTCGAGGAGGCGGGCATCGACTGGTTCGACCTCCGCGTGGCGCTCGACGTGGCCGACACCACGCTCACGCCGCAGGAGATCAAAGTGCTGCTCGACGCCCGCGGCGGATTCGTCCGCCTGGGGGAGAAAGGCTGGCGCCGCCTGCATTTCCAGCTCAGCGAGGAGGACGAGAAGCAGCTCGCCGATCTCGGGCTGAGCGCGCGCGAATTTTCCAGCGAACCGCAGCGCCTCCACGCGCTGCAGCTCGCGGGGAAAAAGGCCGCGCGCCGCCTGCTGCCCGAGCCGCAGGCGCTGGCGATCGAGCGCCGCGCGAGCGAAATCCAGACGCGCGTGGCGCCGGACCTGCCCGCTGGTTTGCGCGCGGAGCTGCGTCCGTATCAGCGCGATGGATTCCACTTTCTCGCGTATCTCTCGGTGAACAATTTCGGCGGAATCCTGGCCGACGACATGGGGCTCGGCAAAACCGTGCAGGCGCTCGCGTGGCTGCTCTGGCTCCGCGGGCGGCCGGACTTCACCGGGCGTGCGAGCCTGGTCGTCTGTCCGAAAAGCGTGACCGACAACTGGCTGTCGGAAGGCGCGAAATTCGCGCCCAGCCTGCGCGTCCAGGTGCTCGCGAAAGGGCCGGCGGCTGCGACCACGCTGGAGGCCGCGCGCACGGGGGCTGATCTGGTGGTCATCAATTACGCCCAGCTCCGCAGCCTGGAGAAAGCGCTGACCGCCGCGCCGTGGCACGCCGTGATCCTCGACGAGGCGCAATACATCAAGAACCCCGATTCGCAGACCGCCAAGGCGGCGTGGGCTCTGCGCACCGGACACCGGCTGGCACTGAGCGGCACGCCGATCGAGAACCGCCTGCTCGATCTCTGGAGCATCATGGGTTTCGCCATGCCTGGCGTGCTCGGCAAGCGCTCGGCCTTTGCCAAATCGTTCGATCAGCGCGGCGATCCGTTTGCCCGCACGCGGCTGGCGGCGCGGGTGCGCCCCTTCGTGCTTCGCCGGACGAAAGGCGAGGTCGCCAAGGATCTGCCGGAGCGCACCGAGGAGGATCTGCTTTGCGAACTCGAAGGCGAGCAGGCGACGCTCTATCGCGCAGAGTTGAAACGGGCGCGGGCCGCCTTGCTCAATATCAACACGACCAAGGAACTGGACAAAAAGCGGTTCAACATCCTGACCTCGCTGCTGCGGCTGCGGCAGATTTGCTGCCACCCGGCGCTGGTCAGCGAGAAGGCGGCGAATGCGGAAAGCGCCAAGCTCACCGCGCTCTTCGACGTGCTCGAACCGATCATCGCGGAAGGCCACAAGGTGCTCGTTTTCTCCCAGTTCATCCAGATGCTCGACATCATCCGCGCGGAGATCGTGCGGCGGGAGTGGCAGCATTTCATTCTCACGGGAGACACCGAGGATCGCGGCACGCTCGTTCGGAATTTCCAGGAGAGCGAGGGCGCGGCGGTGTTTCTGATTTCGCTGCGCGCGGGCGGCTTCGGCCTGAATCTCACCGCCGCAAGCTACGTGGTGCTCTACGATCCGTGGTGGAATCCGGCGGTCGAAAACCAGGCCATCGACCGCACGCACCGCATCGGGCAGACGAGCCACGTCATCGCCTATCGCCTGCTGATCAAGGAAAGCATCGAGGAGAAGATCCGGAAGCTGCAGCGGAGCAAGAGCGCGCTGGCGGAGGACATCCTGGGCGAGGAGAGCTTTACCCGGGCGCTGACGCTGGATGACTTCCGCTTTCTGCTCGGGGAGTAGATTCTCACATTCCCGCCCGCCGGGTCGCTCCGCTCCAACCAAAGCGCCAGAGTA
>JAYTML010000650.1:0-5510 GCA_043728655.1 Chthoniobacter sp.
CGAGCAGGAGAAAGTGGACGTCGCCTTCCGCGTCATCGGCGATCACATCCGCACGCTCAGCTTCGCCATCGCCGACGGCATCCAGCCCGGCAACACCGACCGCAACTACGTCCTCCGCCGCATCCTGCGCCGCGCCGTCCGCTACGGCCGTTCGCTCGGCTTCAAGGAGCCGTTTTTCTACAAGCTCGTCGCCACGCTCGCGCGTGAAATGGGCGGGATTTTCCCGAACATCCGCGAGCGGCAAAAGCACGTCGAGGAAGTGCTGAAGCGGGAGGAGGAGGCGTTTAACAAGACCCTCGACAAAGGCCTCGAACTCTTCGAACGCGAGGCCACCCGGTTGACGAGCGCGCTCCGCGCGCCGGGGAGCGCGGGCTTCCAGCCCGTTCCGTCCGGCATCCTGCCGGACGGAGAGAGCGGCGCCCGCTACTGGAAGCGCCGTCTCCCCCACTACGAACTCCCGCACGGCATCTACCACGTCACCTTTTCCACCAAAGACCGCCGCATCCTTTCCCCGACCGCGCGCCAGACCGTCCTCGACGCCCTCGTCCACTTCGACCGCCAGCGCTACGACCTTTTCGCGGCGTGCGTGATGCCGGATCACGTCCACCTCCTATTCCAGCCTTGGCCGAAAGGGAATGACGCGCAGGGAAATCCCGTCTTCTGGGGACTCGCCGAACTCATGCACTCGGTGAAATCGTTCACCTCCACGAAAATCAACAAAGCCGAGAGCACGGTGGGCGAGCAGCTTTGGGAGAACGAATATCATGATCGACTGATGCGATCGGACGCGGATGTGGAGGAGAAGTTTCAATACATCTGCCGCAATCCGTGGACGGATAATGTGGTGGGAGCGGAGGAGGGGTATGCGTGGTTGTGGACTTGGAATGAACGAGGCGCGCTCACCGAGGCTGTCCGGCAGGATGCCGGCCAGAGCGGGCTGGAAGCCCGCGCTCCCCATTCACCATCGGAAGCCGCGCGTTTGGTGATCTCGGGGGCGTTTGCGTTTCGGCTTTATGATGAGCAGGGGTTTCCGCTCGACCTGACCGAACTCATGGCCCGCGAGCGCGGGCTGACTGTGGACATCGAAGGCTTCAACGAACGCATGGCGATTCAGCGCAAGACGGCGCAGGCCGCGCAGAAGAAGCAGGTCATCGAGCTTTCCGAGATCGAGACCAAGGAGCCGACGCGCTTCGTGGGTTACGACGCGCTTTCCACCCCGGCGCAGGTGCTGGAAGTGGTGAGCCTGAAGGACAAGACCGCCGTGATCCTCGACGCCAGCGCCGCTTATGCCGAGATGGGCGGGCAGGTCGGCGATACCGGCGAGCTGACCCACGGCGCCGAGGTGTGGCGCTTCGTCAATACGCAGAAGAGCGGCGCGACTTTCCTGCACTTCCTGGACGGGGCCGACGCGCCCGTGGCGGGCACCGCGGTCGAGCTGCTCGTCGATCCCGCGCGGCGCGGCGCGATCCAGCGGCACCACACGGTGACGCATCTGCTGCACTGGGCGCTGCACGAGGTTGTGAACAAGGAAGCCACGCAGAAAGGCTCCTTCGTCGGGCCGGACAAGCTGACCTTCGACTTCAACAGCGCCGCGCTCACGCCCGCGCAGGTGCGCGACATCGAGCGGCTCGTGAACGAGCGCATCGTGGAAAACGCGCCCGTCGCGTGGAGCGAAGTGCCCTACGCCGACGTGCGCGGCCGCGCGGACATCATGCAGTTCTTCGGCGACAAATACGGCGAGACCGTGCGCGTGGTGCAGATCGGCGGCGCAGCGGGCGCGTTCGACGGCTACTCGCAGGAACTCTGCGCCGGCACGCACACGCGGGCCACGGGCGAGATCGGGCTTTTCCGCATCGTCAGCGAAGCGGCCATCGCCGCCGGCGTCCGCCGCATCGAAGCCGTGGCCGGCCTCACCGCCTACGACGCCGCGCTCAGCGACATGCAACGTCTCCACGCGCTCGCCGCGAAGATCGGCGCGCCGCTCGCCGACGTGGAAAAGAAACTGGACGCGCTGCTTTCGCACGAAAAGGAGCTCGAGAAGGCGCTCAAGTCCGCCCAGCAGCGCGAAGCCGCCGGCCGCGCGAAAGATTTGCTGGCGAAGGTCGAGACGATCAACGGCACGCCCGCGATCATCGCCAATCTCGGCAACGCCGACGGCGACACCCTGCAAACCGTGGCCGACGCGCTCAAGGGGCAGTTCGCCGGCGTGATCGTCCTCGGCGGCAGCGCCAACGGCGCAGTCGCACTCATCGCGAGTGTGTCCCCCGATTTCACCGCGAAGGCGCAAGCCGGGAAGATCATCGGAGCCATCGCCCCGCTCGTCGGCGGCAAAGGCGGCGGCAAGCCTGACAACGCGCGCGGCGGCGGCAAAGACCCCTCGCAGCTCGACGCCGCGCTGGCGAAAGCGCGCGACCTGCTCGGCTAAAACTTCGCGCGCCAGCCGTCGCCGGCCGAGCCCGCAAGCCGGGTCGCGCACTGGCTCACGCGGACAGCAGCGGGGCGAGTCTGCCCCGGAGATCGGCGAGCGTGAATGGCTTCTGCACGAAGCTGACCGCGTCGCCCAGCTTCAGCAGCTCCCGGAGCTGCCGATACGTGTAGCCGCTCATGAAGAGCACGGGCACCGTCGGCGTCTTGGCCCGGATCGCGTGAAACGCGGCCTGCCCATCGAGCTTCGGCATCGTGAGATCGAGCAGGATGACGCCGTAATCGCTGCCCGGTGCGGTCGCTTTTTCCACCCCGTCCTGCCCGTCCTCCGCGGTGTCCACCTCAAAGCCGAGGTGGCGCATCAAGCGCGCGGCGGCCTCCCGGACGGTCGTTTCATCATCGACCACCAGGGCGCGTCCGGTCCCCCTCCAGGAAAGATTCGCCGCCGGAGCGAAAAAGGCGACCGGCGCCGGGACGGCTGGAAACAGGACCTGAAACGTCGTGCCGCTGCCGGGGACCGTATTGACGGCGAGCGCACCGCCATGACTGCGCACGATGCCGCTGACGGCGGCGAGTCCGAGTCCGCGCCCGGTGAATTTCGTGGTGAAGAACGGATCGAAAATGCGGCCAAGCACCTCCGGTGTCATGCCGTGGCCGGTGTCGGCGACTTCGAGCAAGACGAAATCGCCCTCCTTAAGATCCGCACCAACGCGGCAGGCGGAGAGAAACTCGCGGGTCGCACCGAACCGCCGCGTCCGCACGGTGACCGTGCCATTCGAGCTTCCGACCGCCTCGGCCGCGTTGATCACCAGATTCATGATGACCTGCTGGAGCTGGCTGCGGTCCACCATCGCGGACGGCAGGTCTTCGGCGAGGTCGAGGACAAGATTCCCATGCCCGTGGACCGGCATTTGGAGGAGACGCGCGGCCTCCCGGGTATACGTGCTGAGATTGAGGGACTGCGGCATCGTCTGGCTCTTTCCCGCGAAATCGAGCATCTGGCTGCAGAGGGTGCCGGCTCGCGCTCCGGCAGCCTCGATGTCGCGGAGGCATGGCTGGAGCGGGGAATCCTCCGGCACCATCGTGCGCCCGAGCGAGGCATTGCCGGTCACAGCGACGAGCAGGTTGTTGAAGTCATGCGCGATGCCGGCGGCCAGCACACCGAGGCTCTCGAGCCGCTGTGTCTCCTGCATTTTGGCTTCGAGAGCGCGGCGCTCCTTTTCCGCTTCGAAAAAGGCGGTCTTGTCGCGGAAGATGAGCACGCAACCCGTGACCACGCCGCGGTCGTCGCGTATCGGCGCGAGGCTGTCGGCGATCGGCACCATCCGGCCATCGCGGGTCCGCAGGAAGCGGCCTTCGCCGAGGCCGATGGTCAGGCCGTCGATCATCGCCCGCTGGAGCAACCCGTAGGTCTCGGAGGGGCCCCCATCGACGGAGATCGGCAGGACGTCCGGCAGGTGCTGCCCGATGGCGTCGCCGCGCGACCAGCCGGTCACCGCTTCGGCCATGGCATTCATGAAAGTAACGCGCCCCGCGGAGTCCGTGGCGATGACGCCGTCGCCGATGCTCTTGAGCGTCGCGGCCAGCCAGCGTTCCATTTTGCGGAGCCGCGTTTCGGCCTGATAGCGGTAGCGGGCCATCTCGATGTTGGCGCGCAGCTCCTGCTCGTCGAAGGGCTTCAGCACATAGCCGAAAGGCTCGGTGAGGCCGGCCCGCTCCAGCGTGGTCTCGTCGGCATGCGCGGTGAGGAAGACGACAGGGACCTCGGCGGTTTCGCGCAATTCAGCCGCCGTCTGGACGCCATCAGTTTCCCCGCGGATATGGATGTCCATGAGCACGAGGTCGACCTTCGTGGACCGCACCCGGCTCAGCGCGTCGGCGCCGTTGTCCACCACGCCGGCGACTTCGTAGCCGAGCCTGGCGAGCCGCTCTTCGAGGTCGAGAGCGACGAGCGCTTCATCCTCGACGATCAGCACGCGCAAAGGTGCCGCAGAGGATTTTGGGAGAGGGGCGATCGTATTCTGCATGGTGAATATTCAGCGAAGGGTTCAGATCGAAAACGCGAGCGTGAACCTACTGCCGGTTTCCGGGGCTGCGATGGAAAGGTTGCCGCGCAGTTGCTGGCCGAGCGCTCGGATCAGCCGCAGGCCGAGCGAACGCGCCCTTTCCGGCTCGAATCCCGCCGGCATCCCGACACCGTCGTCTTCCACGGTGAGAGTGAGTTCGCGCTCCCGAGTCCGGACGAGGCATGCGGTGATGGCTCCGCTGCGCCCGTCCGGGAACGCGTGTTTGTAGGCGTTGGTGATGAGTTCGGCGACGATGAGGCCGAGCGGGATCGCGGTGTCTAGATTCACTTGGACCCCTTCGCTTTCCACGATGACGCGGATGCGTCCGGGTGGGCCCGACTGTCCGCGGACGATGAGCGCGATGATCTCGCGCAGGTGCGCGGAGAAATCGATCGTGGCGAAGTTTCCCGAGCGGTAAAGCCGGTCGTGGACCAGCGCCATCGCCTGGATGCGCGCCTGGCAATCCGCGAAAATCGCGGCGTCCTGCGGATCCTTCACGTAGCCGGACTGGAGCTGGAGCATGCTGGTGATGACCTGCATGTTGTTCTTCACGCGATGATGGATCTCGCCGAGCAGCACCTCCTTTTCCTCCAACGAAGCCTGCATCCGCGCGGCGGTTTCGCGCGCCACAGTGATGTCCTCGACTTGGGTGACAAAATGCAGCGGCGCCCCGGCGGCATCCAGCACCACGGTGACCGCGAGCAGCACCCAGACGATGTGGCCCGCCTTATGGATGTAGCGCTTCTCGGTGGAATAATGGTCCTGCTCCCGTCGGAGCAGAGCGCGCAGGTTGTTGAGATCGGTCTCGAGGTCGTCGGGGTGGGTGATGTCCTGAAAAGTGCAGGCGAGCAGCTCCTCTTCCGTGCGGCCGACGATGTGGCAGAGCGCACGGTTCACGCGCATCCATTGGCCGGTGAGGCTGACCATCGCCATGCCGATGGGCGCGTGCTCGAAGGCCCCGCGGAAACGTTCCTCGCTCTCGCGCAGGCGCTCGTCGGCTTGTTTGCGCTCGGTGATGTC
>JAYTML010000651.1:0-1808 GCA_043728655.1 Chthoniobacter sp.
GCGCGAATCGCGAACGGCACGCGCAGGCCGAGGTCATTGAGCATCATCTTGCCGCGCTGGAAGCACGGCCCGTGGTCGCCCATGAAAATGACGACCGTCTTTTCCTCCTGCCCGCTCGCCCTCAAGGCGGCGAGCGCTTCGCCGACCAGGGCGTCAGCCTCCTCGATGCCGGCAAGGTATTCGGCCCAGTCCTGCCGCACGAGCGGCGTGTCGGGCAGGAAGGCGGGCAGCTTCACCTCGGCGGGATTGACGCGAATGGGCTTCAGGTCGCTGTTCGGATACGGGCGGTGCGAGTTCGGGATGTTGTAGAGCAAAAACCACGGCTTTCCCGCCTCGCCCGCGCGCTGGATGAACGCGGCGGCCTCCCTGCCCCGCGGATCCCCGAGGAATTCATCATAGGGAAACTTTGCGGGCGGCACGACGTGCAGCTTGTGCGTGACGCCCTGGTAGTAGCCCGCGTCGCGCAGCCGCCCGGTGAGCGTGGGCACGCCGTCGCGAATCCGGTTGCGCTGGAAGAGCACGTTCGCGCGTTCCGCCGGGGAAAGTTGCGCCGCGGGTTTGTGGTAGTTGACCGTGTTGTTGAGGATGCCGTTGATGTGATTGCACCGGCCGGTGAGCAGCGCGGCTTTCGACGCGGAGCAGACGGGATAGGCGACGAAGGCATTGCTGAAATAGACACCAGACGCCGCAAGCGCATCCATGTGCGGAGTTCTCACGCCCGGCGTCCCGACGAAGCCAAGGTGAGACCCCTGGTCCTCGGTGAGGATGAATAGGACGTTCGGCTTTGCCGGTTCCGCTGCGAATCCGGCCATCGCAAGGAGTAGGAATACGACGGCTCGAGTCAGTGGTTTCATGGAAGCGTGACCTGCACCTTGTAGAAGACCCTCGTCTCCGCGCCCGGCGGAGTGTCCGTGAAGGAAAGCTCCCCGCCTGTCCCTGCCGATGGAGACGAGACTGGAGTCCACGGGCCGGAGGTCAATTGAGTGGCTCGAAGAACCGTGTAAGTCCGACCGACCGCGCTCGTCCAGCGAACCGTGAACTGGCCCGAACCCGGCGCTGTCTGAGTCACGCTGCTGATCACCAGTCGGGACGTCGCGTTCACGGGATCGGTGGCGGCGAGGTATTCCGCGAGGTTTGAGTGGCCGTCGCCGTCCTCGTCGCCGTTCGCGCTTTTGCCGAGGCTGCCGAAGTATTCCATCTCCCACCCATCCGGCATGCCGTTGGCGTTCGCATCGGGATACGGCACCGTGAGCAGGACGATCGCGCTGATCTTCGCGTTGTTCACCGTCGGGGTGAAGCTGACGTTCAGTTGCCCGTCGGCCACGGTCACCGGCAGCGTCAAATCATATGCGTTATACTGGCCCGGCGCGTTGAGGATGAGATCGAGACCGCTCACGCGCTTTCGCCCTTCGATGCTAACATCGAAGATCCGCTGGCCCACCGCAGTAACTCCGGTCGCGATCTCGGCGAATTTCAAAACGAGGTTATAGCTCCCATTCGGCACGGTCTGCGCCCAACTGAAACTCCCATACCGCTCGGTCTTGTAGAGCGTTTCGTCCGCGGTGCCGGCGATGGCGTTCGCGGTAGAGTAACTCGTGCCGCCGGTGAAGCCGGTGCTGGCGAGATAGGAAATGCCGTCAGTCCCCGTATAGGTCGGGCCGCCCGCGTTGAGGGCGGTGACGACCTGCGCGAGCGCAGGCTCCACGGTGATGGTGACGGCGGCGGTATTCGTCGCGCTGCCACTGTTGGTGATCGTCAGCGTCAGGGCGTGGACGCCGACGGCGAAATTGACGATGGGGCTTACCCCG
>JAYTML010000652.1:0-1925 GCA_043728655.1 Chthoniobacter sp.
GGGAAAACCATTCGCCCGTCGCGATCCTTTGGCGAGAAAGTTCCCGCGCCACTCCCCTATCCGCGCCGTCATCCTGAACGCAGTCCGGGAGTCTGCGAACCGGACGAAGTGAAGGATCGCTGAATGTATGCGGGCGGAGGCGGTCAGGTGAAAGGTGCGCAATCAATCCCACCACCTCCGCCCGCTTTTCAGTCAGCGATTCTTCACTGCATTTCGCCCCCGCCTACGCCCCCGGCGAAACTCCGTTCAGAATGACAGCGTTATTTTCTTTCGCGACCCGCCAGCGCTTCCGCTACCAAGCCGCCCCACATGGAAATACCCCGCGCCACAAAAACGCTCGCGCTCGCGCTGGTGCTGCTCGCGCTTGTGCCCGTGGTGCTCTGGCCGGGCGATGTCTCGTGGCTGATTGACGAATCGCGGATCCTCGCCGCCGCCTGGCATGCGAATCACGCCGGTCAGCTCGCGGACGGCGGCCTCTACGGAAATTTCGGCATCCGCTACGGCCCGCTGCCGACGCAGATCTACCAAGTGCTGCTGGCGTTCACGCACGATCCGATCGTGCTCGCCGTCCTCCGCGGGCTGCTCGCCGCGGGCGTCACCGCTGGCGCACTGCTCTGGCTCGCGCGGAGCCTGGCGCTGCCCGTGTGGTTCGCAGCGGCGCTCCTCGTCTCGCCGCACATCACGGCCTTCCACCGCATCCTGTGGGACGCGAGTTTCTGCATTCCGCTCGGCACGCTCGCGCTCGCCTCGCTCGCCAGTTTCCTCCGCACCCAGCGCGCCGCTCCGCTGCGCCTGTGCGTGGGCGTGTGCGCCGTGCTGCCGCTCATTCATCCGCAGGCGCTCGCCCTCGCGGCACCCATCCTCGGCTGGCTCGGGTGGCGGCATCGGGCGGCGCTATGGCGCGACCGGCGTTCACTTGCCTTGCTCGGCGTTGCGCTTTTCGCGCTGCACGCGTTCTATTTTTTCCAGGTCGCCGGACAGCTCTCCGCGCGCTTTTCCGGCTCGGTGGAGAAAGGCTATCCCGGCGGCGGCTCGCGGGCGCTCAGCGCGCTTGCGCCCTTGCTCGGCGGGCGGCTCCTGTGCGGTGCCGACTATCTGGAAAACCTCGCCCGTCCCACGGCCCTGCCTGCGCTGCAGGCGGCGGCGCAGTGGGCGGCGCGGCTCATCTATCCGCTGATCTGGCTCGGCATCGCACTCAGCGGCTGGCGGGTGGCGCGCGGGTTCCGAGCGGCGGGAGGCGGCGGGGACCTGCCGGTGCGCGACCAGGTCGCTGCCGTGGCGCTGCTCGGGCTGCTGTGCCAGGCACTGCTCGCCGGCGTCATGCGCATTCCTGCGAAGCCGCAGTATTTTTTCGGCGCATTTGCGCTGCACGCCTTCATGGCATGGCTCGGTGTCGATGCGCTCCGCCGCTGGCGGCTGGGCGTGCTGCCCGGCGCGCTCTACGCCGCGGGCGCCGCGGTGCTCACTGTCAGCGCCGCGCTCGTCATCCACGCGCACGGCTTCGAGCTGCCGCGCTGGCCCACGCTCGGGAACAGTGCATCCATCGCACGCGAACTGAACCGCTTCTCCGATCCGGCTGTCGAAACCGACGTGGTCCTTCTGCAAAGGAATCCGCAGATCCTGCGCGCGCTCCGGCTCCTGCTCCCGCCCGCGCCGGGTGCCGCTCAGCGGGAGGGCGCACGCCTTTCCATCCGCTACACAGCAGGCGAAGGAACCGGCAGAATCACGCTCACTGAGCTGGATCAGGGAGGCGCGCCGCCCGCAGGCGCTCAGCCGCTCGACGTGACACCATTGCCGGAAAACTGGCAGCCGGACCCGGCCACATGGTAAAGCGCTGCCGCCCGGCTCAGAGACTGTGAAATGAGTCGGGAGTCCGGGCGCAGGAGCGCCTCGTGGGTCGCGCAGGAGCGCTTGGCTCCGAGAGG
>JAYTML010000653.1:0-2282 GCA_043728655.1 Chthoniobacter sp.
GGCTTCGGCCCGGTGCCGAGCGTCCTTTCGATGTAGTCCTGCGAGTCCTTCAGGATCGTCGGCTTGAGCTTCACATTGCCCGGCTTGTAAACGCCATGCACGTTGCCAAACGCGGCCGCGATCGTGAAATTCGGGCTGATTTTCGAGAGCGTCTTGTACGCTTCGGCCACTTCCTCCGGCTTCGTGTAGAGGCTGGATTCCTCCACGCCCGAGTTGTCCACGCCGTCCTCCTCGCCGCCGGTCACGCCGAGTTCGATCTCCAGCGTCATCCCCATCTTTGTCATGCGTTCCAGATACCTGGCGCAGATCTCCAGGTTCTCATGCAGCGGCTCCTCCGAGAGATCGAGCATGTGCGAGCTGTAGAGCGGCCGTCCCGTTTTTGCGAAAAGCTCCTCGCTCGCCGCCAGCATCCCGTCCACCCAGGGCAGCAGCTTCTTCGCGCAGTGGTCGGTATTCAGCACCACCGGCACGCCGTACGCCTTCGCCGCCGCATCCACATAGTGGGCGCCCGCGATTCCGCCGAGGACGGGGCCGAGTTGGTTGTCGCCCTTCACCCCTTTGCCGATGAAAAACTGCGCTCCGCCGTTCGAGAACTGGATCATCGTCGGCGAGTTCAGCTCGCGGGCCGCGGCCAGCGTGGCGTTCACCGAATTCGTCCCGATGCAGTTGATCGCAGGCAGGGCAAACCCGGTGGCCTTGGCGTGATCGAGCAGCTCTTTGACTTCGTCTCCGAAGAGCACGCCCGCGCGGAATCGTTTGGTTTCAGACATGCGTCGGCTTCTACCAGACGACTCCGGTGCGACAAGCGGCAAGTTCCGCCTCACACCTTTCAGACGATCTTTTTACATCGGATTGACAACATTCCCCTGCTCTCATGCGTCTTCTCCCATGAACATGAAAACCATCGCACTCCTCCTCGCCGTCGCGTCCCCGGTCCTCGCCGCCGATCCCGCGCTCACCATCTACAACCAGGGCTTCGCCGTCGTCCGCGACACCCTCACGCTCGACCTCAAGGTCGGCGTCAACAACGTCAGCTTCGCCGGCGCCACCGCCCGGCTCGAGGCCGACTCCGTCATCCTCCGCGACATCGCGGGCAAGGCCGCGCTCCAGATCCTCGAGCAGAACTACCGAAACGATCCCGTCTCCGAGCCCATGCTCCTCTCGTTCTTTGAAAACAAGACGCTCGATTTCATCCGCCGCGAGACCAACAAGCCCGACCAGACCATCAACGGCAAAATCATCCGCAGCGGCTACGTCCCCGGCGGGCAGAATGTGGCTCCGATCGTCGAGGTGGAAGGCAAGCTGCAGTTCTCCCTCCCCGGCCAGCCTCTCTTCCCCTCGCTCGGCGACGACAATATCCTCAAGCCCACGCTCGCGTGGAAACTGAACGCCGCCGCCGCCGCGAAGATCGACGCCGAAGTCGCCTACGTCACCCAGGGCTTTGAGTGGCAGGCCAGCTACAATCTCGTCGCGCCCGAGAAAGGCGACCTCGTGGACTTCGTCGGCTGGATCACGATGAAAAACGACAGCGGCACCGCCTTTCAAAACGCGAAGATCAAGCTCATGGCCGGCGACGTGAACAAGGTGCAACCCCAGCCCGCCGCGATGCGCACGATGGCCAAGGCCGCCTTCGCCATGGACGCCGCAGCCGCTCCCGTCGTCACCGAGAAAGCCTTCGACGAATTCCACCTCTACACCCTCGCGAACCCCGCCACGCTCCGTGACAAGGAGACCAAGCAGGTCGAGTTCGTCCGCGCCACCGGGGTGCGCGCCGAGCGCCTCTACATCTACGACGGCGCAGCCATCGGCGGCTGGCGCGTGGGAATGAACATCGGCGAAAACCCCGGCTACGGCACGCAGTCCAACAAGAAGGTGAACGTCTATCGCGAGTTCAAGAACTCCGAGGCCAACAAGCTCGGCATCCCGCTGCCCAAAGGCCGCGTCCGCTTTTACTCCCAGGACGAGGACCGCCAGCTCGAATTCGTGGGCGAAAACAACATCGACCACACGGCGAAGAACGAACTCGTCCGGCTCTTCATCGGCAACAGCTTCGACCTCGTGGGCGAGCGCAAGCGCGCCGACTTCAAAGTCAGCAACGCCGAGCACATGGCCGACGAGACTTTCGAGATCAAAGTCCGCAACCGGAAAAAAGATGCCGTGGAAATCCGCGTCGTCGAGCACCTCTACCGCTGGAACACATGGACCGTGAAAGAGAAGAGCATGGAGTTCGAGAAAACCGACGCGCAGACCATCGAATTCAAAGTCCAGCTCAAGCCCGACGA
>JAYTML010000654.1:0-7481 GCA_043728655.1 Chthoniobacter sp.
TCGGGAAAGGAAGCGGCGGGCGCGGGGTCGGGCTCGGGCTTCTGGGTGCGGTCGATGTCGGCGAAGGCGGCGGTGGCGAAACCGGCGAGGAGCAGGGCGAGGGCTTTTTTCATGGCGGCGGAAATCACTTGGCTGCGGGCGCTGCGGGGACGGGGAAGCGGAGGATGTTCACGCCTTCCTTGGTGAAATACTTCTTCGCGACGCGCTGGAGATCCTCGCGTTTCACGGCGAGGTAGCGGTCGAGCTCGGTGTTGATGAGGTTGGCGTCGCCATAGAAGAGGTGGTAGCGGGCGAGGTTCTTGGCGCGGGAGTTCATCGTGCCAAAGCTGCTGGCGAACTGCGCCTCCTGCTGGTTGAGCGCCTTGCGGTATTCCTCCTCGGTCACGCCTTCCGCTTTCACGCGCTCGACTTCCTCGGTGATGAGCGCGTCGAGCTGGTCGAGCGTGACACCCTGCTGGCCGATGGCCTGGACGCCGAGCATCCCGGCTTTTTCGAGCAGGTAGGGGAAGGCCTGGACCTGCAGCGCGGCCTGCTCTTTCTCGACGAGCCGCTTGTAAAGGCGGGAGCTGCGGCCGGTGCTGAGGATGTTGCCGAGGAGTTCGAGCGGATAGGCGTCGGGGTCGGTTTCCTTTGGCGCGCGCCAGGCGTGGAGCGTGGCGGGGAGCGGGGTGTTGTCCTTGAGCACGTCGTGCTTCACGGGCTCGGTCTGCGGTGGCAGATCGACCTTCGGGCGCACGACCTCCGGGCCGCGCGGGATGGGGCCAAAGTATTCGGCGACGAGTTTCTTTGTGGCCTCGATGTCGAAGTCACCGGCGATGGAGAGCGTGGCGTTGTTCGGGAGGTAGTAGGTTTTCCAGAAGTCGCGGAACTCCGCGATGGTGGCCTGGTCGATGTACTGCGCGGAGCCGATGGGCACCCAAGCGTAGGGCGTTCCTTTGAAGACGAGCTTTGCCAGCTCCTCGAAGAGCGAGCCGTAGGGCCGGTTGTCGTAGCTGCGGCGCTTTTCCTCCTTCACGACTTTGCGCTGCGTCTCGACGCCGATCTCGTCGATCTTCGAGTGCATCATGCGCTCGCTTTCGATCCAGAGCGCGAGCTTGAGCTGGTTGCTGGGGAGATTGAAGTAGTAGTCGGTCTGGTCGAACGAGGTGCTCGCATTCAGGTTTCCGCCGGCGCCGGAGACGTATTTGTCGATCTTTGCGCGCGGGATGTTGTCGCTGCCCTCAAACATCAGATGCTCGAAGAAGTGCGCGAAGCCGGTGCGGTCGGGCCGCTCGTTTTTGCTGCCGACATGGTAGAGCACGTAGGTCGCGACGACGGGCGAGGCGTGGTTTTCGTGGAGGATGACGTGCAGTCCGTTGGGCAGGTCGTATTCGGTGAATTTGATCGGCTTGAGAACGACGCGGGGCGCGGGTTCGTCCTTTGCGCTGGCAGGGAGGAAGGAGACGGCAGCGATGGCGGTGACGGCGGAGAAAAATTGCGCGGGAGTCATGGGAGCGGGGTGAGACAGGCGGGAGTGTGTGGCGTTCAGAACGCGTGGGCAAGTTTGTGCGGCGCGAGATTTTACGGTGAATCTCGGCGGGCCGCGGAGTAGGGAACGGGTGTGGGATTACGATTAAGATTAAGATCAGGATTAAGAGTAGGATTAAGAGTAGGATTAAGAGCAGCGGCGCGCGCGCTTCTGCTGGTCTTGATCGCTGGGTGCTCCGGCGCGGCGGGCGGGGCGGAGTTGCAGAAGTTCGTGTATGAGAAGGCCGAGATGGGGCTGCCGTTCCGCATTTCGCTCTACGCGGCGGACGAGGCGGCGGCGCGGGCGGGGGCGGACGCTGCGTTTGAGCGGATCGCGGTGCTGAATAGCATCATGAGCGACTATGACAGCGATTCGGAGCTGAGCCGGCTGTCGCGGACTTCGGGGCAGGGAAAGGAGGTGCCGGTGAGCAGCACTCTTTGGAAGGTGCTGGCGCGGGCGCAGGACTTCGCCGGGAGGACGGACGGCGCGTTCGACATCACCGTGGGGCCGCTCGTCAATGTCTGGCGGCGAGCGCGGCGGAAGCAGGAGCTGCCCGCGCCGGAACTGCTGGCGGAGATGAAGGCGCGCGTGGGCTACCGGAATCTCCGGCTCGATCCCGCCCACCAGACGGCGGAACTGCTCGTGCCCGAGATGCGGCTGGACCTCGGCGCGATCGCGAAAATCTTCGCCGTGGATGAGGCGATCGCCGTCCTCAAGCAGCGCGGGTTCACGCGGGCGCTCGTGGGCGGCAGCGGCGACATGACGGCGGCGGACGCTCCGCCGGGCCAGCCGGGCTGGCGGATCGAGGTCGCCACGCTCGACGCTCCTGGCGCACCGCCGCCGCAGGTCATCTGGTTGAAAAACCGGAGCATCGCCACGAGCGGCGACATGTATCAGCGCGTGGAGATCGGCGGAAAGCGCTACTCGCACATCGTCGATCCCCGCACAGGCCTGGGCCTCACGGATCACAGCCTCGTCACCGTCGTCGCGGATGACGGCATGACGGCAAACGGCCTCTCCACATCGGTCAGCGTGCTCGGGCCGGAGCGAGGGCTGAAGCTCGTGGAGGAAACGCCGGGCGCGGCGGCGCGAATTCTCCGCGCGCCCGATGGGAAGATCGAGTCGCTCGAATCCCGCCGCTGGAGCGAGGTACCGCGCGCGGAGCGGTGAGCCCGCGCGACCTGTTTAAAAAAAGCGCCCCGCTCTCTCGCGGGGAGAAAGCGGGGCGCGGTGAATCAGGTGGCCGTGCGGCTTAGACGACCACGGTCTTGCCGGGGATGGCGTGCGGATACATGCCGTCGGCGTCGGGGTTGACCTTCATCGGCGCGTCCCAGGCGAGCTTGTCCGGGAAGAGGCTGATCTCGGATTTGATCGCCTTGTCCCACTCGACTTCCTTGCCGCCGTAGGTGGCCAGACGGCCAAGGATCGCGGTCATTGTGCTGTGCGCGCCGTATTCCAGTTCGTTGTAGGGCGTGTTCTTGCGGATGGCGGTGAAGAGGTCGTCGTGCTCCTGCTGGTAGGGATCCTTGGCGCCCTCGTTCTTATAGCGCCACTGGTTCTCGCCGCGGATGTTGTTGGCACCGACATCCGACGTGCCCTTCGTGCCGACGACATGCTCGCTGACGCTGTTCCAGCAGCCGGGTTGGTGGCGGCACTGGCTGAAGCAGACGGAGCCGTCCGCGTAGGTGAATTCCACGGCGTGGTGGTCGAAGATTTCGCCGTAGTCCGGGCCTTTGCGCACTTCCACGCCGCCCATGCCCTGCGCTTTGACCGGATGGCCTTTCTTGACCCAGTTGATGACGTCGAGGTTGTGGATGTGCTGCTCGACGATGTGGTCGCCGCAGACCCAGGTGAAGTAGTACCAGTTGCGCATCTGGTATTCCATTTCGGTCAGCTTGCGGCCGTACTGCTTCTCGAGGGACTCGCGCGTTTTCACCCACGGCGTCTGGCCATTCCAGTAGCAGCGCATGGAGACGATGTCGCCGATCTGGCCGTCGTGCAGGCGCTGGAGGGTCTCGATGTAGCCGGCCTGGTGATGGCGTTGGAGTCCGACGCCGATCTTGAGGTTCTTCTTTTTCGCCTCCTCAGCGGCGGCGAGCACCTTGCGGATGCCGGGCGCGTCGGTCGCGACGGGCTTTTCGGTGAAGATGTGCTTGCCGGCTTTGACGGCGGCCTCGATCTGCATCGGGCGGAATCCGGGAGGCGTGGCGAGGATGACGACATCGGCGATGGCGATGGCTTTTTCAAAGGCGTCGAAGCCGAGGAACTGGCGCTCTTTCGGGACGTCCACGCGCTCGGCGTGCTTGGTGGTTAGATTCTTCAGCGTGCCCTGGAGGCGGTCCTCATGGACATCGGCCATGGCCACGAGTTTGAGCGGGCCGAGCTGGTAGGTGCTGAGGGCCTGATCCGCCGCGCCGCCGCCGCGTCCGCCGCAGCCGACGAGTGCGACCTTGAGTTCGTCGGAGCCCGCCGCATGGGCGAAACGCTCGGCGGACAGCGAGCCGAGGAGCGCGCCGCCGGCCATGGCCGCGGAGCCGGTTTTCAGGAACGTGCGACGGTTGAAGCCGTCGGGAGTGATGATCTGGGATGGTTCGTTCATAGTTTTGGGAGTGGAGGAGGTGGAGCGCGAAGCTATCCGCGCAAAGCGCGGCTTGGCGACGACTCTTTCATCGCGGTCGGGCCAAAAGATTAGGCGTGAAAAGAGCCGGCCGAGAATCGGCTATTCCGCCTTGGTCAGGCCGGGCACGTCTTTCTCGACGCCGCTGTTCCAGTAGGCCTGCATCTCGGCGGCGCCCGGCGTTTTCAGCGGGCGCACGATGCGAAAGCCGAGGAACTGCGCGTCGGTATGGTACCAGATGCTCTTCGGCAGCTGCGGGTCCTGGATCTTCCACGTCTTGTCCGACGCCCGCCGTGCGGCGACGCGCAGCTTTGTCACGTCGTCGTCGTCCCACGAGCCGCCGCGCGCCACATGCGGATACGCCTTCGTGGCCTTGTTCCATGGATTCGCCGCGGGCGAGTTCTTGTAAAAGTCCGGGTCATACTGGTCGAGCGTCCACTCCGTGACGTTGCCGAGGATGTCGTACAGGCCCCACGGATTCGGCTTCTTCTTGCCGACCTTCTGGTACTTGAAATCGCTGTTCTTCCCGTACCAGCAGTAGTCGCCGATCGGCGCGGCGTCATCGCCCCAGAAGTAAGCCGTCGTCGTCCCCGCGCGTGCCGCGTACTCCCACTCGGCCTCGGTCGGCAGGCGGTAAAAGTGCCCCGTCTTCGCGCTCAGCCACTGGCAGTATTTGTTTGCCGCGTGCTGCGTCATCGAGATCGCGGGAAAGCCGTCCTTGCCCATGCCGAAGCTCATTTCCACATAAGGCTGCGTCGGGTGCGTGATCGCGTCGGTCAGCGCGTTGAGCATCGCCGGCAGCTTCTTCGTCTCTCGCGCCTTCTTCTCCTCGTTCGGATACATGAAAAGCTCGAACTCGCCCCAGGTGACCTCGTGCTTGCCCATCCAGAACGGCGCGATCTCGACCTCGTGCTGAGGCCCCTCGTCGGGCTTCCGGCCCTTCTCAGTTTCCGGGCTCCCCATTTTGAATTTTCCACCCGGGATCGGCAGCATCTCGAATGTAATCTCCGTCCCCGGAATCTCGACCGGGTAAGCCTTCATCTGGGCGGCGTCCTTCTCCTTCGTCACCTCCGTGATCCGCGCGAAAACCTGCGCCACCAGCCCGCTCTCGTCCGTGCCCTTCGCCTCCTTTTTCCGCGCCACAAGCGCCGCGCCTTCCGTCCATTTCGCGCCCTCGGCGATCCATGTTTTCAAAGTCTCCGTCTCCTCCTTCGTCAGCCGCTCCAGCATGCCGGTGACCTTGTTCTTCGGCGGCATCAGCTTCTTCGCGTCATCGCCCAGCACGGTCGTTTTGTAGAGTTTGCTCTTCTCCGGGTTGCCCGCGACGATCGTCCCCGCGTCGGCCGTCGCCGCCTCGTGCGTGGAGAGATCGAGATCCGTGTCGCCCTTCTCAAACTCCGTCCCCTTCGGGTTGTGGCAGCGCACGCAGTTGAGCTCGAGGATCGGCTTCACATCCTTGTCGAAATCCACCGCCGCGGATGCGGGCAGGGTGGCGGCGAAAGAGAGCGCGAGGAGGGAGGCGGAGGTTTTCATACGGGTGGCAAGGATTGTCATAAAGGTTAAATGTGTCAATGGAGTGGCTAAACCGATTTCGCGGGCCCACTGCCCTCAACAACCGCGATGCGTGTGAAATCTAAGGTGCAACCGCAGTCGGCGGCAAAGGCGAAAGTGCGCTGTGTCGTGCCGGGCCGAGACGGCGGCCGCATCACCGGATCGCGAAATCGCGCGGATCGAAATCACGCGCGAGATATTTTCCCAGGAACCGCAGCAGCCCGCGCGAGTAGGGATGAGCCGTGAGCGCGCCCGACGCCATGCCCGAGAGATGCTTCGCCGTATGCCGCTCCAGCACGCGGCTCAGAGCGCCGGGATACCGCTCGGAAAAGGCGCTGCCGCTCCGGTGGATCGCGAAGACCCGCCCGTCGTAGAAATATTCCACGAGGCTTTCCCACGCCCTCAGCATTTCGCGAAACCACTGTGCGTAATCCGCCAGCGCGCGGTCGAGTCCGGGCGTGCTCCCTCCATGCGCCGGGATCGCCGCCGCGAGCCGCTCGGCGGAACTCATCGCCATGCACAGCCCCGGCGAAAGCATCGGATCCACAAAGCCAAACGCGTCGCCCACCATCGCCCAGCCCGCGCCCGCGCCGCGCGCGGAGATGAGCTGGTAATTCGCGTACGTGGCGACCGGCGTGACACGGCGTCGCCCGCGCGTCGCCGCCGCCAGCCGTGCGTCTTGCGCGATCGCGCCTTCGAGCTGCTCCTCCGGCGTCGCGCCAAAGCGCTTCGCGTGCTCCCCGCCCATCACCACGCCGATCGAGAGCCGCGGCCCCGGCAGCGGGATGCGCCAGCTCCAGCCGCGCTCCAGCCGCCCGATCTCCACCTGCCCGTGCGGCTCCGGCCACGGCGCGTTTTCATAGTGCGCGAAAAGCGAGATGTCCCGCCGCGGCCCCGTCGCCGCCGGGATGCGGAGCAGCCTCGCGAAAACGCGGCGGCGTCCGCTGGCGTCGATGATTACATCCGGCTGCGCGCCCTCCCACGCGGGGATCAGCGCGAGCGTTTCCGGCGCGAGCCGCACCGTGTCGGTGTCCGCATCGGCTTCCAGCTTCGCCCGGGTTTGAATGCACTCCGCGCCCGCCGCCAGCGCCGTATCGAGCAGGAGCCGGTCGAACTCCGCGCGCGGCACATTGTACGCGTAATTCGGCAGCACGCCCTGCAGCGCGCTGAACGACAGCGCGAAGTCGTCCCCGTCGCCAAACGCGAACGTCACGCCCGGCTTCCGCACGCCGAGCGCCGCCACCTGCTCCTCGATTCCCAGCCGATGGAAAACCTCCGTCAGCAGCGGCACCAGCGATTCGCCGACGACCAGCTCCGGCCTGCGCCCGTCATCGAGGATCACCACCGACGCGCCCTTGCGCGCCAGCAACAGCGCGGTCGTCGCGCCCGCCGGGCCGGCTCCGATGATGGCGATGCGTGTGGGTCGTGGCATTCTGGAAAAGGCGGGACTTTAGCCCGCGATGAATCTTTCCGCCGACGGCACCACGCAGCGGTAGCCGCGCTCGCGCAGCGCGGTCAGCAGCCGGTCGAGAATCGCCGCGCTTCCCGTGCCGCTCGGGCGCTGGTGCAGCAGCAGGATCGCGCCGGGACTCAGCCGCGCCAGCAGCCGCGCAGTCACGCGCCCGGGATCGCGGTCGAGCCCGTCGTAGCCGCGCGCATTCCACCCGATCACCGGCATCCCGAGCTGCCTCGCGATGAGATGCACAAAGCCATTGGCCATCCCGACCGGAGGTCGAAAGCCCAGCGGCTCCACGTCCGCCGCCTCGCGCAGCGCCTCGGAGCACGCGCCCAGCTCGCGCCGCGCGC
>JAYTML010000655.1:0-4845 GCA_043728655.1 Chthoniobacter sp.
CGCACCGCCGGGCCGGTCAGCGCGCTGATCGCCGAGTTTGTGGAGCAGCGCGGCTGGAGCTACGAGGACTTCGTCGTCTCGTCATTTAGCCGCGCCGAACTCCGCGCCATCGCCGACCCGCGCATCCCCATCGCGCTGCTGCTCGCGCGCCCGACGCGGCTCTACCCGCTGAGCGCGCGGCGGGTCCGCGCGTCCGCCGTGAATCCGGCGCTGCGCTATGTCACCCGCCAGTTCGTCGAGGACGCGCACCGGCGCGGGCTGAGGGTCTTCGTCTATACCGTCAATGAGCCCGCCGATATCGCGCGCATGCGCGAATGGGGCGTGGACGGCGTCTTCACCGACTACCCGGAGCGCGCGCTGGAAATCTGACGCGCGCGGCAATTCCGGCTCGTCAGCACGAAAATTGCCCCTACCCTCCGCGCATGCGCACCCTGACTCCCCGCATCCTCCTCGCCGCGCTCGCGCTCGGCATCGCGGCCTGCTCTGCGCCGCGCCCGCTGCCGAAATACCAGAAGCCCATCGCCCGCGAGCGCATCCAGAGCGTGCGAACCACGGCCTACACGCACACCGAGTCCGACCACGTCCAGTACTCGAACCGCAACGCCCTCGGCGGCTGCCTGCAATGCGGCCCCATCAAAAGCGCCGCCGCCGACTGGTCGCGCTGGCCGGCGGGGACGATTTTCCGCATCCGGGAAACGGGCGAGGTTTACCAGGTGGATGACTACGGCTGGGCGCTCGCGGGCACGAATACCATCGACCTCTACAAGCCCTCCCGCTCGGCAATGAACGCGTGGGGCGTGCGCCAGGTAACAATCGAAAACCTGCAGTGGGGCGACCCGCGCCGCAGTCTTGCAGTCCTCCGCCCGCGCTCCGGCTACCGCCACATCCGCCGCATGATCGACGGGATCGAGAACCGCATGCCCGAGCTGCTGCGCCCGGTGGAAACCGCCGCGCCCCTCGCCATCGCCACACCCGCCGTGGTGCCCGTCGCCCTGGCAGTACCCATCTCCCGCGCCGAGCCCGTCGCGCCCGGCCGGCCCACGATCAGCGGCCACGCCGGCGTCGTCGTCAGCAGCGCGCGCTCGCCGATCGCGAACAAACCGTTCTTCGCGAACACGCCGCCCCGCTGAACCGCCGCCGGTCCGGCGCGAGCCGCCAGGGAATTGCGATCATTCCATGCGCAGTTCAGGATGCCGGCGGTGCGCGGAATCGCGCCGCGCACCGCCTGCATTTCCCCCCTTTTCACCCCGCGCGATTTCCTTTCTACTCCCCGCCCCAATGAGTGCCCAATTCGATGTCCGCTACACCGCACAGCTCGCGCGCCTCCACCTGAGCGAAGCCGAGATCGCGAAATTCCAGACGCAGATTTCCCAGATCCTCGCCTACGTGGAAAAGCTCGGGCAGGTGGATGTCAGCGGCGTCGAACCGACCGCGCACGCCAACGCCATTTTCAACGTCTTCCGCGAGGACGCCCCGCGCGACTGGTTCACCGCGGAGGACGCGCTCGCCAACGCGCCGCGCGCGGCCAACCAGCTCTTCATCGTGCCGAAGGTCATCGAATAAAACCGCATGGAACTCCCCGCCCTCTCCATCGCCGGCTTGCAGGCCCGGCTCCGCGCGAAAGAAGTCTCGCCCGCCGAAGTCCTGCACGCCCTCGACGCGCGCATCGCGCAGGTCGATCCGCAGATCCACGGCTATCTCTCGCGCGACGTGGATGCCGCACTGCAATGCGCGGAAAGCGCGGACGTTTCGCTTCCGCTCGGCGGCGTGCCCATCGCGATCAAGGACGTGATCAACGTCACCGGCGAACCCTGCACCGCTGCGTCGAAAATCCTCCAGGGCTACCGCGCGAACTATGATGCCACGGTCATCCGCAAGCTGCGCGCTGCGGGCGCGATCCCCTTCGGGCGCTGCAATCTCGATGAGTTTGCGATGGGCAGCTCGACGGAAAACTCCGCCTTCGGACACACGCGCAATCCGTGGGACATCTCGCGCATTCCCGGCGGCTCCAGCGGCGGCTCAGCAGCCGTGGTCGCGGCGGATGAAGCCTTTGCCGCGCTGGGTTCGGACACCGGAGGCTCGATCCGCCAGCCAGCCGCACTCTGCGGCATCGTGGGCCTCAAGCCGACCTATGGCCGCGTCTCGCGCTTCGGCCTCATCGCGTTCGCCTCGTCGCTGGACCAGATCGGCCCTTTCACGAAGACGGTGCAGGACGCCGCACTCGTGCTCAACGCCATCTCCGGCCGCGACCCGCAGGATTCCACCAGCCTCGACGAGCCCGTGCCCGATCACACGGCGCTGCTCGGCCGCGATCTGAAAGGCGTGCGGCTCGGCATGCCGCGCGAGTATTTCATCGACGGCATCGATCCGCAGGTCGATGCCGCGGTGCGCGCCGCGATCCGGCACTACGAGTCGCTCGGCGCGGAGATCGTCGAAGTCTCGCTCCCGAACACGGAGCACGCGGTCGGCGTTTACTACATCATCGCCACCGCCGAGGCCTCGGCGAACCTTGCGCGGTTCGATGGTGTCCGCTACGGCCACCGCGCCGCCGACGCCACCGGGCTGCTCGACCACTACGGACGCACGCGGGAGGAGGGCTTTGGCCCCGAGGTAAAGCGGCGAATCATCCTCGGCACCTACGTCCTGAGCAGCGGCTACTACGACGCCTTTTACCTCCGCGCGCAAAAGGTCCGCACCCTCATCCGGCGCGATTTCTCCGCCGCATTTGAAAAAGTGGACGCGCTCATCTGCCCCACGTCTCCCGAGGTTGCATTCAAGGCCGGCGACCGCAGCGACGACCCGCTGAAAATGTATCTCGCCGACATTTTCACCATCGCCACGAATCTCGCCGGCATTCCCGGCATCTCGATCCCGTGCGGCTTCGCGGACACGGACGGGAAAAAACTCCCCATCGGCCTCCAGCTCCTCGGCAAGCCCTTTCAGGAGTCGCAGCTCCTGCAGATCGCCCACGCCTACGAGCAATCGACCGACTGGCACAAAGCGCGCCCGCAGCTCGACTGAGCCGGCGCGGCACCCGCTGACTAGGCCGCCTTCGTTTCCTTCGCCGTCTTGTGGCCCAGGATGCGGAGCGTCTGGTTGAGTTGCGCCACCTGCAGCGGCTTTTTCAAAACGGTCACGGGACCGTGCTTGAGGATGTTGTCGAGCATCTGGCTGTCCGGGTAGCCGGTGATGATGACGATCGGCAGGTTCGGATCGATCTTCTTGGCGTGCTTGTAAATCTCGTCGCCCGTGGTGTCAGGCAACTGGAGGTCGAGGAAGCAAAAATCAAACTTCTGTTTCGCAAGCGCCGCGAGCGCATCCTTTCCGGTTCCGACGATCAACCGGCTGAAGCCCGCCTTTTTCAAGAAAAGCTTGAACATGGTCTGGAGCGCCTCGTCGTCATCGACCACCAGGACGGTGGGCTGACCCTCCTCTTCATTGCGGAGCACGTCGCGGTCGAGCGCGTCCTTTTTCACGCGCCACCGGCCACCGATCTGGATGGCGGGAAGCTGTCCGCGCTGGACCAGATAATAAACCGTCGGCAGCGGTATGCGCAGATACGCCGCGGTTTCTTTCACCGTCATCAGATTGTGGCTTGCTTGCTCCATGGGGTTCAGAATTTTCGTAATTACCACGTTTTCGCCGGGTTGCGCGGAAAATTGTCGATTCCTTGGAAGCCTGTCAATCTCAGACACGGCGAAATCTGCGTCGGCGCGTCAAAGGATCGCGCACCGCTCACCCCTTTGGATGTGCACAGAAAAAAACGGCCGCTGATCGCAAATGGCGATCACGGGGCGCGCTCGAATGCCCGCAAGCACCCAAGGGCTAATATTCTTCCCCATCACGCCCGCCGTGCGTCTTTGCTCGCCATCATCACACTAGGATCTTCCTTAAAACCTCGCCCGCCACGTCCGTGAGCCGGTAGCGGCGGCCGTTGTGGAAATAGGTGAGCCGTTTGTGATCGATGCCGAGCAGATGGAGCATCGTCGCGTGGAGATCGTGGACGGAGACGCGGTCCACGGCGGCGCGGTAGCCGATCTCGTCGAGTTCGCCGTAGCTCGTGCCGCGCTTGATGCCCGCGCCGGTCATGAACATGCCGAAGCCGTTCGGATTGTGGTCGCGCCCGCCGTTGCCTTGCGAGACGGGCATGCGGCCGAATTCGCCGCCCCAGATGACGAGCGTGCTGTCGATGAGGCCGGTGCGTTTCAGGTCGGTGAGCAGCGCGTGGATGGGTTTGTCCGTGGCGCGGCAGTGGCCCTTGTGATTGCCATTGAGATCGCTGTGCGCGTCCCATTCGCCATCGCTATAAACCTGCACGAATCGCACGCCGCGCTCCACGAGTCGGCGCGCCATCAGGCATTTCGAGCCGTAGGAACGCGTCTCGTCCTTGTCGATGCCATACATCTCGCGCGTCGCCGCCGACTCAGTCTTGAAATCCACGAGGTCCGTCGCCTCCGCCTGCATCCGATAGGCGAGCTCGAAGCTCTGGATGCGCCCGAGCAGCTCCGCCTCGCCCGGTCGCTCCTGCAAATGGCGCTCGTTGAGCTTCGCCATGAAGTCGAGCTGCGCGCGCTGGTCCTCGCGCGTGACGCCGCCGGGTCGCGTGAGATTGATGACCGGCGTGTCGCCGGCGCGAAAAAGCGTGCCTTGATACGTCGTCGGCAGGAATCCGGAGCTCCAGTTGAGGTTGCCACCCTTCACGCCCTGATTGTTTCCGAGCACGACGTAGCCCGGCAGATTTTGATTCTCGGAGCCGAGCCCGTAGGTCACCCACGAGCCCGCGCTGGGAAAGCCGGGGCGTGGAATGCCGGTGTTGATTTGGTAGAGCGCCGGGACGTGGTCGTT
>JAYTML010000656.1:0-4926 GCA_043728655.1 Chthoniobacter sp.
GCTGAAGTTTGTCTCCGCGAGCGACGTCCTCGACGTCGTGGTCAAAGCCATCACGGAGCCAGGGGCCAAGGAAGACACCGGCGGCGGCGCGGGCAGCCGGCCCGGCCAGACCGGAGGCGCCGGACGCGGCGGCACCGGCAGCCTTCTCGGGAATAACAACAACAGCAACTTTGGCTCGAATTCAGGCGGCGGCGGGGGCGGCGGCGGCGCGACCGGCGGATCGGAACTGGACACGCCGGAGGTCGATACCATCCCCGAGGCGCGCATCGTCGGCACGACGAAAATCATCGCCGACAAAAACGCCAACGCCATCATCGTCATCGGCAATGCCGACGTGCGCGCGAAGGTTTTCAAACTGCTCGACCAGCTCGACCGGCGCATCCCTCAGGTCATGATCCACGCCATCATCGGCGAGCTGAATATCGGCGGGAAAGTCCAGTTCGGCGTCGATTACGTCCTCCGCAACGCCGGCCTCGGCGTCAGCCCCGTCACGCTCAGCTCCGGCGGCACCACCGGCACCACCACAGGCACCGGGACCACGACCGGCACCGGCACGACGACCACGACCACCCCTGGCACCAGCGCGAACAACTTCGTCACCTTCGGCAGCAGCAATCAGCCCGCGCTCAATCTCAACAACCTCATCAGCCAGGACAAACTCCTACAGGTCGCCTCCGGCGGCGCCTCCGGTCTCACCGGCTACTTTACCGCCGGCAATTCCCTCAATGCCATCGTCACCGCACTCGAAAGCACCGGGCGCTTCACCGTCGTCAACCGCCCCAGCGTCTTCACCCGGAACAACAAGAAGGCCATCATCGCCTCCGGTCAGGAGATCGCCGTCCCGCAGAACATCCAAAGCTCCGTCAATTCCGTGCAGGCCGGCTCGAACGGCATCGTGACCAACTCCAGCGTCCAGTACAAGAACGTCACCCTCCAGCTCGAGATCGTCCCCCTCATCAATTCCGACAAGGAGGTCTCTCTCGACATCCTCCAGCGCAACAACGAGGTCTCCGGCTCCACGCGCATCGACAACAACGACATCCCCACCATCGCCACCCGCTACGTCCGCACGTCGGTCACCATCCCAAACCAGGCCACACTCATCCTCGGTGGCCTCATCAAATCCAGCGTCAACCGCGCCAAGACCGGTATCCCCATCCTCGGCAGCATCCCGTTCATCGGCCCGCTCTTCAGCACCACGACCAAGGAAAAGATCCGCAATGAACTCGTCATCCTCATCCGCCCGGAGGTCACCTGGGCGCCGCCGGACGCCATCGCGCTCCGCGAGCGCGAGATGGAGTTCATGAACATCCCGCCCGACCTCGAGACCACCATCTACCCCGACGTGAAGCGCAAGAAAGCCGCACCAGAGCAGATGCTCCGCAAGCCCGCCGCACCGAAGTTGAGGTGACATGTGTCAGTTGGCAGGTGACAGGTGCTCCGTGCGGATGCGGGTGAGGATTTCATGCTGAAACTTCCGCGCTCCTCCCACGCATGCCGATAGCCACCCTCCGTGTCATTCGTGGAAAGACCCCACCTGCCCCCTGACACCCGCCCCTTGTCACTTCTTCCATGACCTCGCGCAAAGTCCTCATCGACGTCCTCCTCGCCTGCGGCCTCTCCGACAGCGATGCCACGGCCCTCGCCGCGCTCCAGCCCTCGCCCGGCGGGAGCTGGACCGCCGATGTCCTCGACACCGGCCGCGTCGATGAACACAAGCTCGCCGCCGAGCTCGCCCGCCTTTTCAAATCCCCCTGCGAGAACGTGGAGGCCACCACCGCTGACCGCGCCGCGCTCCAGCTCCTCCCCAGCCGCTTCGTCTTCAAGCACCACATCCTCCCACTCGCCGCCACGGAAGCGAAAGTCCGCCTTGGCACCTTCGATGTCTTCAATGCCGTCGCCCGCCGCCTCGCCGCCCAGCAGCTCCCCGGCCGCAAGATCGAGTGGGTCATCGTCCCCCGCGGCCCCCTGCTCCGCACGATCAAGGCCGTCTATGGCGTCGGCGCCGAGACCTTCGACGAAATCCTCGCCACCACCCGCACCTACGACGGCGACCGCCGCGACGAGGCCCAGGACATCACCGGCGACGACCCCGCAGCCAGCGTCGTCAAATTCGTCAACCAGATCATCCGCGAAGCCATCCTCGAGCGCGCCACCGACATCCACGTCGAGCCGCTCGAAAACGACCTCCGCATCCGCTACCGCATCGACGGCCTCCTCCACCAGGTCGCCGTCCCGCCGCAGCTCCTCCTCCTCCAGAGCGCCATCATCAGCCGGCTAAAGGTCATGTCCCACATGGACATCGCCGAGCGCCGCCTCCCGCAGGACGGCCGCATCAATCTCACCACCGACTCCGGCGCCATCGACGTCCGCGTTTCCACGATCCCGACCGTGAATGGCGAGAGCATCTCCCTCCGCCTCCTCTCGCGGAGCGACGCCACCAGCTTCGGCCTCGACCGGCTCGACATGAGCGAAAAGCAGATCGCCACCGTCAAAGTGCTGCTCACCCAGCCGAACGGCATCATCCTCGTCACAGGCCCCACCGGCTCCGGGAAAAGCACCACGCTTTACTCCTTCCTCACCTCCATCAATGCGGTCACCCGCCGCATCATCACCATCGAGGAGCCGGTCGAATACCGACTCCCCGGCGTCTCGCAGATCGACGTGAAAAGCGAGATCGGCCTCACCTTCGCCAATGGCCTCCGAGCCATCCTGCGCCAGGACCCGAACATCGTCATGGTCGGAGAAATTCGCGACTTCGAGACCAGCGAAATCGCCATCCGCGCCGCCATGACGGGCCACCTCGTATTCTCCACCCTGCATACGAATGACGCCGTCTCCGGCATTACCCGCCTCCTCGACATGGGCATCGAGCCCTTCCTCCTCGCCAGCGTCGTCCGCTGCTTCCTCGCCCAGCGCCTCGTCCGCACCATCTGCACGGATTGCAAAGAGGAGACCTCCTACCCGATCGAATATCTCATCGAGATCGGCGCGCCCATCCCCGACGACTTGAAATTCTACCACGGCCGCGGCTGCGACCACTGCCGCCAGACCGGCTACCGCGGGCGCACCGCCATCTACGAGATCGTCCCCGTCAATGAGCCGCTGCGCCGCATGATTATCCGCAAGGAAACCGGCTCCGCCATGAAAGCGCGCGCCGTCCAGGACGGCATGGAAACGCTGCGCACCGACGGCTGGCGCCGCGTCCTCCGCGGCCAGACGACCGTCGAGGAAATCGTCCGCGTCACCGCCCAGGACGAGGCGCTCGCCGAGACGGACTAGCGGTCCCTCGGCTGCGCTTCGCGGGCTTCCTCTTCGCCGCACGCGCAGCGGCCTCCACTCCCTTGCGCGCCCATTCGCACAGGACTTCGCCGTCATCCATCGCCTCCGTCGGCGGCTGGAAATACGCCATCGCCATCGGCTTCCCTTTCATCTCGTAGCGGAAAGGCTCCAGCCCGCGGGACTCAAACTGCGCCCGGTTCGCATCGTCCACTTTGATGTAAAACGCATCACGCGCCACGATCGCGAAGACGCGCCCGTCGAGATAGAAGCCCCACCCGCCAAACATCGCCCGCGCGCTCACCGCGCCGAGCGGCTGGAGCTGCCCGGTCAGGTATTCGACGAACTCACTTTTTGCGGGCATGGCTGGACTTGAGCGTGAGCGGTGGCAGGCGGTCGTCGAGCAGCGTATGGACGATGGTGCGCGCGGCGTGCGGGCGGCCCATGGCCAGCGCGGCGCGGCGCATGACGGCGAGGCGGTCGGGCGAGGAGAGGAGGCGGTCGATCTTGAATGCGAGCGTGGTCAGCTCGTTGCATTTGATGGCCGCGCCCTCTTCGAGAAGATGGTCGGTGTTTCGCTCCTCCTGGCCGGGGATCGGCGAGAAGACAGCCATCGGCAGCCCGCACGCGAGCGCCTCGCTGGTGGTGAGGCCGCCGGGTTTGCCGATGAACAGATCGCTGATGTGCATCAGCTCGTGCATGCGGTCGGTGTAGCCGAGGATGCAAAAGCGCGCGGCGTCCGCTCCGGCGGCGCGGGTGACGCGGGCCTTCACGTCCTCGCTTTTCCCGCAGATGACGACGGTCTGCGCGTCGTGCTGCAGATGCTTCAGCCGCTCGACGATCAGCTCCGTCGGCCCCACACCGAGCGCGCCCGCCGAAAGCAGCAGAGTGGTTTTCTCCGGATGCAGCCCGTAGCTCTCACGCACGGCGGCGTGGTCGATGGGCTCGGCAAAAACAGGATCGATGGGGATGCCGGAGACAGTGACACGCTCCGGCGGGAGCCCGAGCGCTTCGAGATGCGCCTTGGTTTCATCGAGCGCCACGAAGTAGCGGTGGAAGACCCGCGAGAGCCACATGGCGTGGCAGTCGAAATCCGTGACGACGATGGAAAGACGCGCGTCCAGCTCTCCGCGCTCGATGAGATGCGCGATGATCCCGGCAGGCGTGAAGTGCGTGCAGACGGTGATCTGCGGATTGAACTCGCGGATCATTTTCACGAGCGGGCGCGTGTTCAGACGCTCGAATTGCACGCGCAGCCTGTCGTTCTTCCACGGCTCGTCGCTGGAGCGATAGACCCAGCCGAGCACGTCCGGCGCGTTTCGGACGAGCTGCATGTAGAGAGTCGAGTAGGCTTCGCGGAAGAGCTTGTTCGTGAACTTCAGCGCGTCCTCGTGCCGCACGGCGGCGACGCGTTCGTCGCGGGCGAATTCCTTTTCGAGCGCCTGCGCCGCGCGGATGTGGCCGGTGCCCGCGCTGGCGGAGAGAATGAGGACGCGCTGTTTCGACATGGCGCGGATGCTGGCAGGGCGCGCGGCGCTTTGCCACTCACGAACGCAGGCGGGACGCACCCGGCTCAGGCATTGCGTTTCAAAAAACCACTATCTAGTTTCTCCGCCCCATGCTCGACATCCGCCTCATTCGCGAAAA
>JAYTML010000657.1:0-1616 GCA_043728655.1 Chthoniobacter sp.
ATCGTCCCGGCGTAGTCCGCGCTGACCGGGGCGCGGATGTAGTTGGAATTCGTGCTCAGCGTGACGGTCACGGTTTCCGTCCCTTCCACCGCCGCGTCATTGATCGGCGTGATCGTGAGCGGCACCGAGGAGGCACCGGCCGGGATCACGACCTGCGTGCCGATGGACTGGTAATCGCTCCCGCTGGTCGCCGTGCCGCTCACCGCGAAGACGACGGTCAGCGCACTTGTCGTGGGTCCCGTGCGCGAGACGAGAAACGCAGCCGGATCCCCCGTTTCGCTCGCGGTCGCGTCCGTCACTTTCAAGCTCACCACGGGCTTCGTCGTGTCGTTGTCCTGGATGATGAGGGTCGCCGTCTGCCGTCCCGCGATCACATAGCCGGTGCCCGGCACCAACTCCAGGATCACGGTTTCAGGCCCTTCGGCCGCGGTGTCATCGACTGCCGTGACGACGATGTCGAGCGAGGCCTGCCCCGCGGGAATCGTGGCGGTGTAAAGCGGGCTCACCAAGACGAGATCGGGCGCGAGCGTGTAGTCCGTGCCCTTGGTGGCCCAGCCCGTCGGATTGAGAAAATTCACGGTTAGCGCGGCACTGGTCGAGCCGGTGCGCGTGAGCGTGAACCTGCCGGGATTCGTGGTGCCCTCCATGCAGTCGTCATCCGTCACCGCGAGCGTCAGCGTGGCCGCCGCCGTCGCGGTGAAATTCGCGCCGCTGAAATCCGCGCTGACGGTCCGCGGATTCGTGAAGCCGCTCACGGCAAAAGTGTAGCCTTCGAGCGCGGCGCCAAATGTGTAGCTGCCTGACGCCAGCCCGGAGATGACGTAGCTGCCGTCGCTGTCCGTGTAGCTGCCGCGGTAGCTTGTGCCGATGAGCCCATTGTGGACGCGCACGTTTGCCACCGGCTGGCCGCCTTGTGTGATCACGCCGCTCACCCGGAATGTCCCTGGCGAGCCAACCCGCACGAGCACTGTCCGGCTCGCCGTGCCGCCTTTCATGTCCGAGGCCACGCAGCGCAC
This sequence comes from Chthoniobacter sp., assembly GCA_043728655.1. GTDB lineage: Bacteria > Verrucomicrobiota > Verrucomicrobiia > Chthoniobacterales > Chthoniobacteraceae > Chthoniobacter. The sequence goes on from JAYTML010000657.1 coordinate 1,017, forward strand.
CGTGTAGTCGCCGGCGGTGCTCCACGACTTGGAGACGGCGGGCGAGTTCGTGTTGCTGAAAGTCTTGTCTCCGAAATCCCACGCGTAGCTCAGCGTGTCGCCGTCGGGGTCGCCGGCGGCTGCGGTGAAAATCACCGCCACTCCCGTCGCGACCGCGCTGGCGCTGGCGTTCACGGCGAGGTCCGGCGCGGCATTGCCGGGAAACGCGCCGACATTCACCACGACATCCATCGACTCGGGCACCGTGCCGCCTTTGCCAATCGGCGTGATGTGGATGCCCGACTCGAAATCGGAATACGTGCGCCCGATCACCACCGCCGCGTCGGTCTTGTCGTCGGGGCTGCCCGGCGTGGTGTCGAGGAGATGCGTGCCGCTGGCGCTGCTCAGCCACGGGCTCCAGTTCAGGAGGATGCCGTCCTTTGTCCACTTGTTGCTGCTCAGCGAGCGCTGCCGGAACTCCGCCCAGTACTCGCGGTCGCTGTCTTTCGCGACCTTGAGAGCGTAGCGGTTCCCCGGATCGAGCCGCCCCTGGTCAAAGGCGAAGATGCGGTACATCCCGCTCGAGGTCACGTTGTGGACAAAGCTTTGCTCGGGCAGCCA
>JAYTML010000658.1:0-4886 GCA_043728655.1 Chthoniobacter sp.
ATGAATCCGATCTACCGCTTCGGCTTCGAGGCGTTTCATCGCGCGGCGGAGGAGGCGGGCGTGGACGGGCTGCTGATCCTCGATCTGCCGCCCGATGAGGACGCGCAGAATGAGGAGCTTTTGCAGCAGACGGGGCTGAAGCGCATCCGCCTCATCGCACCGACGACACCGGCGGAGCGCATCGCACAGCTCACGGCGGGCGCGAGCGGCTTCATCTATTACGTCTCGCGCGAAGGCGTGACCGGCGAGCGCGCGGAAGTGGCGGATTCGCTGGCGGAGCGGGTCGCGGAGATTCGCGCGACTACGGAGCTGCCGATCGCGGTGGGGTTTGGGATCTCCACGCCGGAACATGTGCGGCAGGTGGCGCAGCACGCGGACGCGGTGGTGGTCGGGAGCGCGATCGTGAAACAGATCGCGGAGTATGGAAAAGACGCGTCGCTCGTCGAAAAGCTGAGCGCGTTTGTCCGTCCGCTGGCGGCAGCGGCGAAGGCGTAGTCGCGTTCGCTTTTGAAACGAAAAGGGCGATCCGAAATCGGATCGCCCTTTTGCTTGGAATGCGGTGTCGGTGCTTACTTCCCGATCTGCGGGCCCGCGCCGACATCTTCGGCGGACGGCATTTTGATGTCGCGGATCCAGATGCTGCGGTAGCGGACGGGATTGCCGTGGTCCTGCAGCTTGATCGGGCCTTTCTCGGCGTGTGCGTGGTAGGTGCCCACCTGGCGGTGCGGGGTCTCGCCGATGAGGACGGTGCGGTTCTGCGTCACGACGCCATTGTGCAGCACGGTCACGACGGCGGGTTTCTCGAGCTTGCCCTCCTTGAAGCGCGGGCCTTCGAAAATGATGTCGTAGATCTGCCACTCGCCTGGCTTGCGCGAGGCATTCACCTGCGGGGGCATGTAGCCGTAGATCGCGGTGGCCTGGCCGTCCGGGTAGGTCTGGCTCTCGTAGTTGTCGAGCACCTGGATCTCGTAGCGGCCGAAAAGAAAGATGCCGCTGTTGCCGCGGCCCTGGCTTTTGCCGGAGGGCGGGTTTGGCGAAGACCACTCGACGTGAAGCTGAATATCCGGTCCGAATTCGTCCTTGGTCTGGATGTCGCCGCCACCGGCGATCGCAATGTTGTTTTCCACCTTCCATTTCGCCTCGCCGGCGCCGGATTTCCACTTTGCCAGATCCTTGCCGCCGATCAGCACGGTCGCATCGCTCGGCGGGGTGCCGGCCCTTTCCTGGGTGCCGAATTCACCCGGCGTGACGACGGTGGGCTGCGGACGTCCGCTGTCGTGGACGTGCCATTTGGTGCCGGGGATGATCGGCGTGTCCGTGTAGCCGAGGTCGTCGGCGGAGGCCGTGGCGGCGAGCGCGCCGAGGATGCCGGTGAGGAGGATGGAGTGGGTTGTTTTCATTTGGGTGGGAGGTTTCGGGGAAGCGAGGATGAACAGGCGAACGACCTGTTTGACGAGAAAATACTGGCCTTTTCCACAAAGCCGCACCGCACCCGCTAGAGCCTCCGCCAACGGGAGCCCGGACTTCCGCTGCCGGGTGATCTCCGTCCCGATGACCGAGACGGAGGTGAGTAAAAAATATGGAGTCCCCGCCGAGAAGCGGTCTCCCGCCCAACCGCCCTACCCGAGCCGATACACGATCCGCGCCTTGTTCAAGTCGTAGGAGGACATCTCGATCTTCACCCGGTCGCCGAGGGTGAGGCGGATGAAACGCTTGCGCATTTTTCCGGAGATGTGGGCGAGCACCTGATGTTTGTTCGCGAGGGCGACGCGGAACATGGTGCCGGCGAGGACGGCGGTGATGGTTCCGTCGGTTTCGATGACTTCTTCAACTGCCATAATAATAGGGACGTCTGCTGCACCGCGCGGGCCGGGGCGTTTGGTGGAACTGGACGAGGACCGACCTCGTCCGGGTTGCATTGCTTTCCGAAATTCCCTCCGCCTGGCAAGCATGCCCGGCGAAGGGGCGGCGAGATTCGCCGATTTCGCGCGAATTGCAAGGCAATGCTCGGTGAAAATGCGCCTGCGCCCCGCTCAGTAGTCGTTGATCAGCATCGTGATGGCGTCATCGCACGCCTCGACCGCCCCGGGGCCGTCCGCGTTTGAGGCGGCTACGAAGCAAGTATTCGCCTCCGGTCCGAGCCACATGACGGCGTAAAACATCGTGTTCTCGCCGTTGTGCATGAGCGCCGTGCCTCCAGCCCAGCGGCGCTTTGTCACCGCCCAGCCCATCGCGTATTCCTGACCGTCGGGCGGCGTGTGGAGTATTTTGAAACTTTCCGCCGTGAGCAGCCTCCCCTCGCCCCGTGCGCCGGCCACATGCCAGGCGGCATAGCGGGCAAAGTCGGAGATCGTCATGTGAACGGTGGCCGCCGGGCCGATGGCAGGCGGATTGTCCGCATCCGGGCCGGGCGGGATGGGCTTGTAAGGCGGCTCTTCGCCCGTGTGACCCCACGGCTGCTCCGCCTTTTCGGCTGCCGCAGGTTCTCCAAAACCCGCGCTTTTCAAACCGAGCGGGACAAAAAGCCGCTCGCGCATCAATTCCTCCCAGGCCTTGCCGGTGACCCGCTCCATCATCGCTCCCACGATGGAGTAGCCGGAATCCGAATAGATCCAAACAGTCCCCGGCGGCTTTTCCGGTTCGCGCGCCAGCAGGCCTTTGACAAATGCCTCCCTCTGCCCGGGCGCCGTGCCAAGACGCTCGCGCGCGGTTTTCCACAGGGCCGCCGGCGGGTCATGCGGTGCGCCGCCACGGTGGACGAGAAGCTGCTGGATCGTCACCTCGCGCCATGCCGGGCGCACGGCCTCGCCGAGGTCGGCAAAGACTTCGCCGATCGTCGTGTCCCAGCGCAGCTTGCCGTCCTCTACCAGCATCGCCACCACGGAAGCAGTCATCGACTTCGTGCAGGAGCCCAGATGCCACAGGTCATCTCTCGTGACCCGCACGGCACCGTCCGCGCGGCGCAGACCCGCCGCCCCGTACGCCACGACCCGCCCGTCCACGACGACCGCGGCGGCGACCGCTGGGACGCGTGTATTCCGCTGGATGCGCTGCAGACGGAAGGACGCATCCTCCGGCGGGGCTGCCGCGAGGCGGAGGACAAAGGCCAGGCACACGACCGGGAAAAGCGAAACCTTCAGCATGAACCCGCGAAGGAACGTCATCCCACCCGTGCGCACAAGGCACGCCGCGCTTTTACCGCAATAAAGTTTTCCGGGTATTTCCGATCTCGCACATCGGGGAAATGCAACGCATGCGCGCCCTCCGCCCATAGGAAACGTCTTGTGAGCCGCACAGAGTCGGCGTAAGAAAGACGGCTGCCCCGCAGAGTGAATTCCGGGGGGCGCTTTACCAAAAAACGACAGGGAGAAAAACTATGGCCACCCAGGCTGAAATCATCGTCAAGGAGGGCACCCGCGCCCTCGGGCGCTACGTCCTCGATCCGGGCGAGTATGTCATCGGGAGGGATTTGTCATGCGACATCCTCCTCGACAGTCTCGGCATCTCGCGGAAACACGCGCAGCTCATCGTCACCACCGAGCGCCTCTTGGTGCGCGACCTCGGAAGCACGAACGGAACTTTTGTCGGCGACAGTCTCGTCGAAGGCGCAACGCCGGTCACGCCGGGTAGTGCGATTCGCATGGGCACCGAAGGAAGCGCGGAAGTCCGCCTGATCGAAAGCACGAAACCCCCGGTCAAGAATGGCAACGGCAAGGCCCACGACTCCAGCCCGGTGTCCGGCGACGAGTTGAAAAATGCCGTCGCCGAGCGTGACCTGGCGCAGAGAAAGCAGCAGGAACTCGCCGCCCAGCTCGCCGCCATCGCCCACCAGGTCGGCGCGGCGAAAGCGGACCTCTCCCGGAGTGCGGAGGCATCCGCCCGGCTGACCAGGGATCTGGAAGCCCGCACAAAGGAGATCGACTCTTTGAAGACCGCGCACAGCGCCGCGGCCGAGCAGAAGGCCCAGGCGCTCGCGCAGGTCGGGCAGTTGCGCCAGGAGCTGCAAAAGCGGGTGGAGTCGATGTCGAAAAAAGGCACGGCGCTCGCCGTGGAAACATCCGCGCAGCAGAAGTTCGCCGCCGCGGATATCGAGCAGCTCCGCGCGCAGTACGAGAAGCGGATCGAAGTGCTCGAACAGGAGCGCCAGGCAGCGATCAAGGAGCGCGATGATTTGCTCGCCCGATGGAAGCAGCGGGACGACGAGGAAAAAGCACGGGCGGAAAAAATCGGGCAGGAAACCGCCGCACTCGCAAAAGACCACGGCCACGCCAATGCGGAAATCGCCGCGCTCCGCGAGGAGCACAAAAAGGAACTCGCCGCCGTGCGCGCTGAGCAGACCGAAGCGGTGCAGGCCCGCGACCAGGCGCTCGCCCAGCTCGGCGAACTGAAGAAACAGCAGCCCGCCTCCGCCAAAATCGCAAAGATCGAGGAAGCCCACCGCAAGCAGCTCGAAGCCGTCACCGCCCAGCGCAAGGCCGCGATCAAGGAGCGCGACGAAGCGCTCGCCCGCCTCAAGGAAACCGCAGACAGGCAGAAAGCGGAGCTCGCCGCCTTCGCCAAAAAGCAGGACGCAGCAGCACAGGAGCGCGACCGCCAGATCGATGCGCTGACCAAGGCGCTCGAGGCGCAGAAACGCGAAACCGCCGCCCTCGCCCAGCAGCGCGACGCCCTGTCCAAGGCAAAGGAAGGACACGCCCAGCAACTCGCCGGCCACTCGGAAACGACGAACGCCAAGGTGAAAACCCTGGCTGAGGAAAACGCGAAACTCCTGGCCGAAAAAGACGACGCGCTCGCCGGAATACGGCAGTTCGCCGAGGCGCAAAAAATCGAAATCGCATCACTCGGCGAAAAGGCCGCCCAGCTCGCCAAAGACCGCGACGAAGCCA
>JAYTML010000659.1:0-1791 GCA_043728655.1 Chthoniobacter sp.
TCGTAGAGCTGGAGTTCGCGCTCGTCGGCGGGGATGCGGCCTTCGAGCATGAGCCGGCGGAGGTTGCCGTAGGTGGAGACATTGTTGAAGCCGTGGTCATGCACGCCGGTGTGCGTGATGTGATGGGCCATCCGCCCGATGGTGCGCTCGCGTCCGAGTGCGAGGAAGCTTTCGTCCCAGCACGCATCGAACTGCAAGATCGCCGAGCCATAGACAAAGCCCTGCGTCCACTCGGTCCAGCCGCGCGCGGTGTATTGGCCGTCGATGGTGAAGACGGGCGTGGCCGCGCCGGGGACTTCGGCGGCGTCGATGGCGAGGATCTTTGGCGCGGAGACTTCCCACAGGCGGTCGATCTTGGCCTGCAAATCTTCGGGCCGGAGAGTGTTTTGAATCTGGATCATGGCAGTGGGAGCGGCGGAGGAGAAAACAGCGCGTCAGATCGTCCGCAAGTGAAAGCCGCCATCGACATTGAAGACCTGGCCGGTGGAGTAGGGGAAATGGCCAAGCGCGACCGCGGCGACGCACTGGCCTACATCCTCGGGTGTACCCCAGCGGTTCAGCGGCGCGAGGCCTGCGGCGAAGAGCGCGTCGTATTTAGCCTTCACCGGCCCGGTCATGTCCGTCTCGATGACGCCCGGCTGGATCTCGAAAACGCCGATGCCAAACTCGGCCAGCCGGATGGCGTAAAGCTTGGTCATCATCGCGAGCCCGGCCTTTGCGATGCAGTAGTCGCCGCGGTTCACGGATGCGGTGAAAGCGGAGATGCTCGTGACATTCACCACCGCGCGCGGCAGGCCGGGGAGCGGGGCGGAGTCGCGCATCAGTTTGGCCGCCGCCTGGGTGAGAAAGTATGGGCCTTTCAAATTGATGGCGATGAGCCGGTCGAACGACTCCTCGCCCGCGTCGAGGATGTCGGCCCGCACGTTTGGCGCGACGCCCGCGTTGTTCACGAGGACATCCAGGCGGCCGAATTTCTCGCGCACGAATCCGATCATCCGATCCCGGTCCGCCGAGAGGGAGACATCGCCCTGCACGATTTCCGCGCGCACTTTTCCACCGCCAGCCGCGCGGCAAAGCTCCGCGCATTCGCGGGCCGCGAGTTCATTTCCGGCGTAATTGATCACGAGATCGTGCCGGCCCGCACGGGCGAGCGTGAGCGCGATACCGCGGCCGATTCCGCGCGAAGAACCGGTGATGAGAGCGACTGAATTCATGGCATTCATTCAAGGCGCCGCGCCCGCGCGGTGCACGCGCAAAAACCGCTTGCAATTGCCGCACGCTCCACGCATTTTCCCGCCCTCGCAAAGCACGGGGTCTTAGCTCAGTTGGTAGAGCGCCGCAATGGCATTGCGGAGGTCAAGGGTTCGATCCCCTTAGGCTCCATTGTTTAACCGTTAAACTTGAGGAGCTTGCGAGTTTTTTTTGGATTCTTCCTTCCAGAAAGACCGTGATTGCCGAGAGGCTGGAAGCGATGGTCGCGTTGGGCATAGCCAATAGTCGGATGAAGGATTTCCACGACCTTCCACGCCCGCTCAACTTCCCGTTCGACCGGACCGTCCTCGTTCGCGCGGTGCAGAACACGTTCGCGCGGCGGGCAACTCCTTTGTCCAATACTGCTCCGATCGCCCTGACGGTTGAATTCTTTACGGACGACGCCCGCCGCCCTCTCGTGCCCGCTCGCCTTCACGCGAATACACGACGCTGAGCGACGCGCTCGCGAGCACCTTGTCCTTGATGGCCGTGAGCAAGACTTCGCGCGTCACCTCGCGCGGCGGCTGCGTGAGTTGCGGC
>JAYTML010000660.1:0-2209 GCA_043728655.1 Chthoniobacter sp.
GGCGTTTCATACTCTCGGAACAGCGCGAATACCGGTAAGTTCCGACATATATTTTCGCGTTCCGGCCCGGCCCGCACTTGCCGCTTTCCATCCGCGAACCGGCGCCGCTAGTCTCGCCGACCCATGTCCCAGGAATATCGCGTCAAACTCGAGGTCTTCGAAGGCCCGCTCGACCTTCTGCTTTACCTCATCAAGAAGGACGAGGTGGACATCTACGACATCTCCCTGGAGCGCATCACCGCCCAGTATCTTGAGTTCATGGAGGCGTTCAAAACGCTCGATCTCGATCTGGCCGGCGAGTTCGTGGTCATGGCCGCGAATCTCATCTACCTGAAAAGCCGCGCGCTGCTGCCGGTCCACGTCCAGCCGCCCGACGAGGAGGCGGAGGAGGAGGACCCGCGCTGGGACCTCATCCGCCAGCTTGTGGAGTACAAGAAATTCAAGGACGCCGCCGCGCAGCTCTCCCAGCGCGAGATCGAGCAGAGCAATCTTTTCGGACGCATGTCGGAAGCCGCCGATGCCATCCCCGAGCGCCCGCTTGGCGAGGTCAGCGTCTTCGACCTGATCAATGCCTTCAACAGCGTCCTCAAACGCATCGCGTCCAAAAGCGAGGACCTGCGCGAGATTTTCGAGGAAAACTACACCGTCTCCGACAAGATCGACCTCATCATGAAGCTCATGGGCTCCGATGTGCCGCTGAAATTCACCGAACTTTTCACCAGCGCCGCCTCCCGCACCGAGATCGTCGTCACCTTCCTCGCCCTGCTGGAACTCATCCGCCTGAAGCAAATCCGCTGCGTTCAGGACGAGCCGTTCGCGGAAATCGAATTGCGCCGCGTTTAAGTGCGGGGAACATCGGGAACGAACATGACTTTGAAACAAGTGATCGAGGCGCTCGTATTTGCGTCTCCGAAACCCATCACGACGAAAGAGATCGTCGCGGCGCTGCGTACCGCAGGCGTGGGGACTGAGGATCAGGAGGCAAAGGATTTTGCGACGGTGAAGGAGGACGGTGTCCTCGCGGCGCTCGCGGAGGTGCAGGCGGATCTGGTCGCGACGGCCCGCGCCTTTCAGCTCGTCGAGCGGGTGAACGGCTGGACCCTCGTCAGCGATCCGGCGTGCGCCACGTGGGTGCGCCAGCTTTACCCCGAGGCGAAACCGACCCGGCTCACCGGCCCGCAGCTTGAGACGCTGGCGATCATCGCCTACCGCCAGCCAGTCACCCGCGCCGACTGCGAGGCCGTCCGCGGCGTCGCCGTCGATGGCGTCATGCAGGTCCTCCTCGACCGCGGCCTCGTGAAAATCGCCGGCCGTGCCGAGGTCCCCGGCCGCCCGCTGCTCTACTGCACCACGGAGTATTTCCTCCAGCACTTCGGCCTGAAGACCACCGACGAACTGCCCAACTCCAGCGAACTCAAGCGCGTCGTCCTGCCGACCCCGAAGAAGGAAGAGCCCGCAGCCGTCGAGTCGCCTGCAGCCGAGGCCCAGGAGGGAGTGGCCGCGAATGGGGAGCCAGCTCCCGAAACGCCCGCGCCGGCCGAAGACCTGCCCGCAGCCCCCGAAGAGCCGTCCCCCACAGCCGAAGCGCCCGCCCCGGAGCCTGCTCCCGAATCCGCCGCCGAGCCCGCCCCGGCGGACGAAGCCCGTCACCTGACACCTGACACCTGACACCTTTCCCATGACCCTCCCCGAGATCCGCCAGAAGATCGACGCGCTCGACGACCAGCTCATCCGGGTGCTCAACGAGCGCGCCGACCTCGTGCACGAAGTCGGCGTGGTGAAACGCGCCGATGGCACGGAAATCTACGCACCCGAACGCGAGGAAAAGCTCCTCCGCGCCCTCGCCTCGAAGAACGCCGAACTCGGCGGACGCCTGCCGGAGAAGGCGATCCGCGCCATTTACCGCGAGATCATGTCCGCCTCGCTCGCGCTCGAAAAGGATCTCGCCATCGCCTACTTCGGCCCCGAGGCCACGAACACGCACCAAGCCGCGCGATCAAAGTTCGGCGCCAGCGTGCGCTACACCCCGCAGGTCAGCATCGCCGATGTCTTCGACGTGGTGGCGCGCGGCAATGCCGACTACGGCGTCGTCCCGATCGAAAACTCCACGGAGGGTGCGGTCAACCACACGCTCGACGTCTTCATGGACAGCGAACTGCGCATCTGCGCGCAGATCCTGATGAAGATCGAAAACCATCTCGTCGCGAAA
>JAYTML010000661.1:0-9835 GCA_043728655.1 Chthoniobacter sp.
CTCGGGGCTCTGAATATCGGGGCGGGAGTCGTGGTGACCTTTGGCGCTGGGGCGCCTGCGTTTGCCGGCGGCAAAGGGGCGTCGGCAGTCGTCCCGGAGCCGGGCTCGATCGGGCTGCTGATGGTGGGTGCGCTCGGCCTGCTGGGGCGCCGCCGGCGGAAGGGGGCGTGAGCGCTTTCCAGCTCCGGCGGGCGCACGCTGCGGCGGACGGGGTTTGCTAGAACCCGTCCACTGGCAGTCGCAGCCATTGGCGGCGTGTCCCGATTTGATTCGCCTGCCAGATCAGCTCGCTTGAGGCGAGCGCGCCGGGCACGCAGATGGGCAGCCCGCTCTGGCGCAGCCTTTGTGCGATCCAGATGTTGCAGATCTTCGGAAAGTAAAAGCGCTCGCGTCCGTGATAGAAGCGGCTGTCCTCGTAGTAGCCCTGGGAGATGTATGCCTGCGCGCCCGAGGCATCGCGGGCAAAGGCGGCGTCGAGCTGCGCCAGGAGTAAGCGGAACTGGGCGGGGGTCAGCGCCAGTTCGATGATGTCGCTATGGGCGAAGCGGCGGGCCAGCGGGCCGCGCACCGGGACGACATGGATCACGCTCGGGCTGGGCGAGAGGGTCGCCCTGAGAGTGGTCCACAGGTTGACATTGCCGCGGTAGAAATCGGCTGCACCCCACCCGATGATCAGCGTGTCCGCCCGGGCCGAACCGGTGATATCCCGACGGAAGGGCACGTCGCGCGCGCGGACGGCGAGCGAGGTGTGCAGGCCATTGCTGAGGAGCCACACGGGCTTTGTCTCCTCCGCAAAGGCGACGCAGTGCAGTGCCGCGAGGCAGATGGCGAGCACCGTGAAAATGCGGGGGAGGCGGCGCATGGCGGGGAGACTGGGGGCTTGGCAAGCCGTGCGAGAGGCGCCGGCCGAAGGCAAAAACAACGCCGGGGTGTTTCCACCCCGGCGTTGTGACGAATTTGCAGTGAGCGCGATACTTAGAACACGAAGCGGATTCCGACGCGCGTCATGATCGAGTCGTTCCGGTCTTCGGACCAGGTGTAGCGGCCGTCGCTGAAGACGCCGAGGCGCGGAGTCACGCGGACTTCGACGCCGGCTCCGGCGTGCTCGGTGCCGAAGGTGGCGCCGTCCGAACGGACGCCGCCGCCGACGAAGGCGTAGGGGGCGAAGCAGAAGTTGCCGAGATCGACCGGATAGCGGGCGATCAGGCTGGCCGATCCACTCCACACGCCGTTCACGCCGCCGTCATAGACGTTGCCGTCCGCTCCGACGCCGAGGTAGCGCATGAAGAAGTAGTTCACGCCGATGCCGCCGCCAAAGCCGTCGTTATAACGGTAGTCGCGCGCGCCCTGGGTGAAGCTGCCGAAGAGGTCGAGTTGGAACTCCTGGTCTTTGAAGCAAGGGATGACTGGGGCGACCAAGTCCTTGCTCGCTTTGTGGCTGTGGTCTCCGGCGAGCGCGCTGCTGGCAGCGACCGCACCGACGAGGATGCTGTATGTGATATTTTTCATGTGTGTTTGGTTGGTTTGGGTTTGCCGAACGGCCTGCTGCGGCACGATTGGTTTGTCGGCAAATCGAAGCATGAGGCTTTGCCGGACGTAGGCAATCCCAAAAATTCGCTGGCCGGGCGCATCGGACAGGGTGGCCAGCGGCGCCGCTCTTAGCGCGCGCCCCCGCGCATCGCATCGACCCGCGCCTTCACCTCCGCCGGCATCCGCACCAGCTCGGGCCAGCCTCGGGTGTAGCCTTCGCCGGGGAGTTTGCGTGTGGCGTCGAGCCCCATGTGGGAGCCGATGCACGGCACCGTGGGCGCGTGGTCCAGGGCGTCGCACGGGCTTTTGACAAAGGTCGAGTCGCGCTGCGGGTCGGTGTTTGCGCAGAGGCGAAAGAGGACCTCGCTGGTGTTGTGGACATCGCAGTCGGCGTCCACGATGACGATGTATTTGCTGAACATCATCTGCCCCATGCCCCAGAGCCCGTGCATGATCTTGTAGGCCTGCCACGCGTACTGTTTGCGGATCGAGACGAAGACCATGTTGTGGAACACGCCCTCCGCCGGCAGCGCGAGGTCCACGATCTCGGGGAAATTCATCTGAAAGACGGGGAGAAAAATCCGCACGCTCGCCGTGCCCATGTAGAAGTCCTCCATCGGAGGGATGCCCACGACCGTGCAGGGATACACGGCGTCCTTCCGATGGGTGATCGCGGTGAGGTGAAAGACGGGGTAGTCTTCCACCGGCGTGTAGAACCCGGTGTGGTCGCCAAACGGGCCCTCGGGCCGCATCTCGCCGGGCTGCACGTAGCCTTCGAGCACGAAATCCACGTCCGCCGGAACTTCGAGATCCACGGTCTCGCACTTCACGAGCGGCACGGATTTTTTCCGGATGAAACCGGCGAACATGATCTCATCCAGACCGTCCGGCAGAGGCGCGGTGGCGGCGAAAGTGTAGGCGGGATCGCCGCCGATGGTTACCGCCACTGGCATGCGCTCGCCCCTTTCGTAATACCGCTTCCCATGCCGCGCGCCCACCTTGTGCACCTGCCAGTGCATGCCGGTGCTGCGGTCGTCATAGACCTGCATCCGGTACATCCCGAGGTTCCGCTCGCCGGTGTCCGGGTCGCGTGTGTGGACGCACGGGAAGGTGATGAAGCGCCCGCCGTCCTGCGGCCAGCACTGGAGGATCGGCAGATCGAGAAGCGTCGGCAGTTGGACGTTCGACGTTGGACGTTGGACGTTGGACGTTTCCGCGAAGCGGTGGATCACCTCCTTGCACGGCCCGCCGCTCACATGCTTCGGCTTGGCGTTGAGCAGGTCGAGTCCCTGCATCGCCAGCGTCCACGCGTGGCGGAGGGAGGTGGGCGGCTTCGCCTTCAGGATGAGCTGCATCTGCTCGGCCAGCGTGTCCACGGACTCCAGGCCGAGCGCCATCGCCATGCGGCGGCGGGAGCCCATCGTATTCACCGCCAGCGGAAAAGGGGATACCGCGCCGTTGACTGTCGGCTTTTCAAATAGCAGCGCCTTTCCGCCGCCGGGCGACTTCATCTCGCGGTCGGCCCATTCCGTGATCTCCAGCTCCGTGGCCACCGGCTCCGCCACGCGCCGCAGCTCGCCCGCACTGTCGAGCGCGGTGAGGAAGGAGGAAAAGGAATCGTAGGCCATGGGTGAACGCTAGCGGGGTTCGCCGCCGCGTGGCGAGTGGATGCCGCTTCTGAATCCGGCTTGAACGCGGAGACCCTCGCCAATTAGGTATTCCGCCCATGAGGAAATTTGCGCATCTGTTTGCGATGGTGGCGCTTTGGGTCGCCACGCAGATTTCGGCTTTCGGCTTGGTGCTGCTCGATGACCCCTTCACCGACGGAAGCCGAAGCAACACGACTGGCGGTGATGTGCTTGGTGGCGTTTGGTGGCAGTCGGTTACGGCTGCGGGCGCGGTGACGATCGTGGACGACTCCGCCGGCATCGGCACCGGGAGTGCGATGCAGATGGTGCCGACGGTGGACTTCCACAAGCTGCTCACGTTTTTCTCCGCCACGACGCTCGCGGCGGAAGGTGACACGATTCGCGTGAGCTTCGATTACCGCTTCCCGGCAGGCGTGACGCCGGCGGGCGATGGCTTTCGCATCGGCCTGTGCAATTCCGCCACCACCCGGCAGACGAGCGACACAGGTGGAAGCACGCGCAATGACGACAAGAATTACGGCTTCAACACGAACCCTGGCCTGACGGGCACGAGCACCGGCGTGAAATATGAGGACGCGGGCGACGACATCCTCGGCGGCAGCGGCGCCGGATCGCGCATCGGCTTTGGCACGAGCGGCGGCAGCGTGGCCAGCGGCACGGTGAAACATTCCGCTCTCCTACAAATCACACGCTTCGCGAATGGCGATTTGGGCGTGCAGGCACAGGTGGATGCCCTCCCGCGCGCCAGCGGCACGCACGCGGCCGCGTCGGTGCTCACTTACACATTCGATGAGTTCGCCTTCGGCTTCGGCGGCACCGGCTACCGGCCCACGATCCTCGTGGACAACGTGCTCGTCGAATCTGTGAGGCTGAGCGTCCTGAACATCGCAGCCACTGCCCCGAACGCCGCCGAAATCGGGCTGGTTCCCGCGATGTTTACGGTCACGCGGAGCAGCACGACCGGCCCGCTTAGCGTGCCCTACACGGTCACGGGCACGGCCACGGCGGGCGCTGACTACGTACCGCTCAGCGGCATGGTGGAATTTGCGGACGGGCAGGCGAGCGCGACGATCACGGTCACGCCGCTCGAGGACTGGTTCATCGAGGGAAGCGAGACGGTGATCATCACGCTCGCGCAGCCCGTCGGAGCCGTGCTGCAAACGGCGAGCGCGACGGCCAGCATCGCCGACGACCCAGCCCGCACGATCCCGAGCGACGCGCTCTTTTTCTCAAAGCTCGACCTCACCCGGCCCGGCCTCGGTGCCGTGCAGACGGCGGTCGCGGCGCAGGACTACGCGGCCGCCACCAGCGCACTCGCGTCCTACTTTCGCACCCGGACGACGCCGCTGTATCCGCTCGCCTCCATCACGCCGAGCACGACGGTGATCAATGACGCGCTCAATCACAAATACACGGTGGTCGGCATTGCCTACGACTTCGAGCCCGAGCCGGTCACGACGATCAACTGGTCGTTCAACCCGACCGTGCCGCTGAACAACGAATGGGTGTGGCAGTTCAACCGCCACGGATGGTGGATCGATCTCGCGCAGGCGTGGGTGAATAACACGGCAAACAACGCCTACCTTGATGAACTGCTTTTCGAACTCGATGACTGGATCACGAACAGTCCCGTGCCCGTCAGCGGATTCAACACGAGCGGCACCTCGCGGTGGCGCACGATCGAAGCGGGCATCCGCATGCAAGGCGGCTGGCTGGAGTCGCTTTTCCGCGTCCGCACATCGCCGCGGCTCTCCGATGCGCTGCTGGTGAAATGGCTGAAGTCGATCTACATGCACGCGCGGCATCTCCAGGACTACACGGCAGGCACGGGAAACTGGGTCGCTATCGAGCAGCGCGGCCTCTTTTCCGTGGGCGCGGTGTTCCAGGAATTCACCGAGGCGCCCGCGTGGCGCGCGCTCGCAATCAGCCGGCTGGAAACATTGCTCGCCAACGACGTGTATGCGGACGGCGCGGAAGTCGAGCTGGCGCCGAGCTACCACGACCTCGTCATCAATGACGTGGAGCGCGTGAAGCAACTCGCTATCGCCAATGGCCTGCCGACTTCCGCCGCCTTCGACGGCCCGCTGGAAAAGCTCTACGCTTACGAACTCTGGTCCAGCGAGCCGCTGCGCCGCATCCCGCGCATCAATGACTCGACCAGCGACGTGAATGTCGTCAGCCGCCTCGCCAGCGGCTTCGCCACTTTTCCGGCCCGCACCGATTTCCAATGGATCGCGACCAATGGCGCCAGCGGCACGATCCCCGATCACACCTCGCATCTCTTTCCCGATGCCGGACAGATCGTCATGCGCAGCAATTGGACGACGGCGGGGAACTACCTCCTCATGGATGCCGGTCCGTTCGGGACTGCCCACCAGCACGAGGACAAGCTCTCGCTCAGCGTGGACGGCTACGGCGTGCGGCACATCATCGACGCCGGGCCTTACGATTACGACACGTCCATCTACCGCACCCACAGCCTGCGCTCCCACGCCAACAGCCAGCCGCTCATCGACGATCTTGACCAGAACCGCTCAGTCGATCCCACGCTGCGGCGGCCGCAGACGCCGATCACGTGGCGCACCTCGTCGCTCTACGACTACGCCGCCGCAAGCTACGGCGACGATGCGCGCGAAGGCTGGGGCCCTTCGCGGCTGCGCCCCGCCATTACCCGGCGCCATGTCTTTTTCATGAAACCGGACGCGTGGGTCGTGATCGACGCATTCACCGCGCTCGATGCCGACCCACACACATACAGCGCGCTGTTCAACTGCAGCGATGACACCGTTGCCATCGACGCACCGGCGCAGCGCGTCACGGTGCAGTTGCTTCCCGGCGAGTTCGATCCATACGCCCTCACCACCGTCAGCGCGGCGAAATCCTCGCTTACCATCACCCCGCTCGTCGCCGGCGGGCAGACCCTGCAGGTCATCAAGGGCCAGGATACGCCGAACCCGCTCCTCGGCTGGCAATACTACATCAGCAGCGCCACCAAAAAGCGTCCCATCCCCACGGCCCGCTACGACCGCACTGTCGCCGGTGACACGCAGATGGCCTACGTGCTCGCCGCCGCACCGGCTGGGAGCGCGCCTCGCACGCCCATCATCACGCAGGCGGCCACAGCCATCGGCACCTACGGCGTCACCGTGAGCTTTGGAAACCCCAACGACGCGCAGACTTTCCTCATCGGCCTCGATGGCGCGAACACCATGTGGAACGGAACGGCCTACGCCGCGCCTGCGCTCGTCGCCAGTGCATCTGGCGCCTATGCATGGGATGCCACCAAGCCGATCGATGCGTGGAAGTTTGGCTACTTCGGCACAGCCAACCCTCTCGCCGCGGACCTCGCGGATGGGGACGCCGACGGACTCTGCACCTTGCTCGAGTACGCTCTCGCCACCGATCCCACGGTGAGAAACGCAAACCCAGTGCAGACCGGGCGGGACAACAGCGGCGCACTCACACTTACCTATCGGCGCGAGCGACCAGCCAGTGAGATCAAGTACCGTGTGGAAGTATCGGGCGATCTCGTGAACTGGAGCTTTGGGCCGGCCGTCGTCTCCGAAGCACTCCAGCCCGACGGTGTCACTTGCATCGCCACCGACCTCGCCGGAGGCGGAAAACGCTTCATTCGTTTACGCGCGCTGCGATCGCAGTGATCGCAGCGCCATAGTCTGCCCTCTCATGCAGCGCGGTCCCGAATTCGGACCGGCTACTTCTTCTTACTCTTTTTCTTTTTGCTCTTCTTCTTCTTCTTGCTCTTCGAGGAGCTGCTGCTGCTGCTCGGGGCCGAGTAGCTGACTGAGGCAGGCGCGGGAGCCACATAGGGTGCGGGCGCTGGCGGCGGCGGCGACGCGGGGCTGCTCACGGCGACGGATTTGAGAGTTGTCGGCTCGCCGAATGCCCCCACGCCTTCCTGGGTCATCCTCCACTGGAATGCGTGCGTGCCGGCGGAAGCTGGGGCCGTCACCGTGAAGTTGACCGTCACCTCGCTGCCCGGCGTCACGTTTCCCGGCAGGGCGACCTGCGAAAGCCCCCACGTCGTGTTGTAGGCCGGTGCTTCCGCAGCGAGCCGGTAGCCGCTCGCCTGGGTCCAGGTGTTCGAGCCCGTATTGCGCACCGAGACGGACACATTGTAGGTCGAGCCTGCGGTCATGCTGGCCGGCGCGGTCTGCGAAGTGACGAGAGCGGCGTTCGCCTCCGGCGCGCTCGGCGGCGCAGTGAGGATGACCCAGTAGTGCTTGTAGGTGCTTGTCGCCGAGTAGGCGTAGCCCACCCCGTAGGACGTCTGGTTTTCGTAGAAAGGCGCGAGCGCCAGGATGTGCGTACGGTGCCCCGGCGAGCCCATCCAGTCCGCATAGGTATCCGCCGGGTTGGCGTATCCCGCGGCGATGGATTCGATGAAATTGTCCGCGGAGCCCGTGCCCCACCAGGCCGGGAGGACGTAACCCGCTTCCCGCACGAGGTAGTTGGCCGCATAGCCGTCCGGATTCGTATGTGCGAAATAATCCCGGCCGGCCAGATCCTGCGCGCGTTCGCGGGCGACCTGCGAAAGGATCGGGTCGAGATGCATCTCGGGCCGCCTCTGGCCAGGGTCGCTGACCATGAAGTCCGCGATGGCCGCCTCTTCCGCGCTGAGGACATACTGAGCCGCAGCCTGAAAAGGGGCCGCCGCCAGACTGAGCGCGGCGAGCAGGAGGGCGAGAGGGAGGATCCGGGACGCGAGCCGAAGGGGTTTCGTGTGGAGCATGATGAGTTCTGTAAAATGATGGGTGCCGAGGCAAGCCATTTAGCCGCTTCCATGCCATTTTCCGCGCGGCGGAACACCCGTCCTGCGCGACGCACACTCCAGACCGTGCTCGTCGGCAGCGTCGCCGCAGGCATGGCATTCGCCGAAGCCGTCGTGGACGCCGGCGCGAGCGTCATCCTCGCCGATCCGATCTTTAAAGGCCTCGCCATCACCCCGCGCGATTACGGCCAGGGCGAAAGCTACGCCCGGATCGTCGGCGCGCCCTTCTTCGTCACGCACAACCAGCGCGAGACGAAAGTCTGGCGCGTGATGAAAGACCGGATGCCCGGCTACACCGAACTCATCACCGACCTGCCCAAGGCCAACGCCAGCGACAAGGAGATAGAGGAACTCATCAAGAAACTGAAGGTCTTCAAAGAGGACGAGTTCGCCGACCTCCTGCACAAGTGCCACAACGAAATCCGCAACCGCGAGCACCTCGATCCCGCCGCTGCCTTCGATGAAATCGCCAAGGTGCTCTTCATGAAGGTTTGCTTCGAGCGCCGCATCCGCCGCGGGCGCGACCGCAAGAATCTCTTCACCGCCGACTTCCTCGACGAGCAAAGCCGGCTTCACAAAGACCCCGTTGCCGTCCTCTTCGACGCCACCAAGGACGAATACGAAGCCGACTATCTCTTCGCGCCGGGCGAGAAGATCACCCTCAAGTTTGCCACCGTCCGCGAGATCATCCGGCTGTTGGAAAAGTACAATCTCTCCGACACCAGCGAAGACGTGAAAGGCATCGCCTTCGAGAAATTCCTCGGGAGGACGTTCCGCGGCGAAATCGGCCAGTTCTTTACCCCGCGCGAAGTCGTCCGCTTCATGGTCGAGATGGCCGATCCGAAGTTCGGCGATGTCGTCTGCGATCCTGCAAGCGGCAGCGGCGGCTTTCTCATCCGCTACTTTGCCAAAGTGCGCGAGCAGCTCATCGTCGAAGCCGACGCCGAATACGAGGCCACCCGCGCCGCCGTGGAGAAAAAGAAGCTGCCGGCCAAAAAGAAGGTCGAGTTGCTCCGCGAAGCCGACGAGCACCGCCGCCGCCTGCTCGACGTGAAGAATGAAAAGGCGCCGCTCTGGCACCTCTCCAATCGCTGCATCTACGGCACCGACGCCAACGACCGCATGGCCCGCACCAGCAAGATGAATATGATCATGCACGGCGACGGCCATGGCGGCGTCCACCAGTGGAATGGCTTCCTCAATGTCAACGGCATCTTCGAGGGCCGCTTCGATGCGATCCTTACCAATCCGCCCTTCGGCTCCCACGTCGAGGCCAGCGCCGTCGTCGAGATTCCCGAGGGCAAAGAGTGGGACGAAAGCAAACGCCGCTACGCCCGCGAATACGGCCAGCTTTACAAGGACGCTGTCACCCGTGTCGAAAAGGCCGCGGAGAAAAAAGCGCCGATCGCCAGTCTCTTCGAGCTACCGAAGCGCGGCGGCGATGGCTCCGGCAAACTCGGTAAGATCAAGACCGAGCTGCTTTTCATCGAGCGCTGTCTTGATCTCCTTTCCGACGGCGAAGGCAAAAAGCCCGCCGGTCGTCTCGGCGTCGTCCTCCCCGAGGGCGTCTTCAATAACCCCTCGCTCCAGTGGGTGCGCGACTTCGTGGAAGATCGCGCGTGGCTGCGCGCCGTCGTCTCCCTGCCGCAGGATACTTTCGTCTCCAGCGGCGCCAGCGTGAAGTGCTCCATCCTCTTCCTGCAAAAGTTCACCACCGAGGAAAAGCAGCGCTACGATGCCACGCGCGACACCGCCCGCGCCGAGATCGAGGTGAAGTATGCGCCCGAGATCAAAAAGGAGACCGCCCGGCTGAATGCCGGAATCGCCGCGTTGAAAGCCGCCGCCCGTCAGACCCGCTCCCGCAGAA
>JAYTML010000662.1:0-2548 GCA_043728655.1 Chthoniobacter sp.
GTGGTCATCTCAGCGTTTGTCCTTTCGGCGATGAGCGTCACCGGCAATACCGCCCGCATGACCGACCGCAGCCGCGATTATGCGGCGGCGCAGGCGGCCGCGGAGGGTGCAGTGGAGTACGCTTTTGGCATCTGGAAAACGCGGATCACCGCGCAAAACCGCGCCATCACCACCGCCGAGGCCAATGCCAGCCTGGGCGCTCCGGCGCTCCCCGGCTTCGAGTATGCCTCCGTGGCCGAAGACGGCCCGCTGAAGATCGACGGCCTCGATGAATACGGCGCTCCGGGGGCGACTCCGACGGCGGTGAAGGTCAGCCTCGCGTCCTATCCCGGCTGGGCGGGCCTGAGCTACACCTACCGCGCGCGGGCAAAGATGCAGCAGCCGGCGGGCGGCTACAGCTTTCGCGCGGGAGTGCAGCGGCAGTTTCAGTACTCCGAGGTGCCGCTCTTCCAAGCCATGTTTTTCTTCGAGGACGACATCGAGTTTTACCGCCCCTCCGACATGACGGTGAGCGGTCTCGTCCACACGAATGGCACGGCCTACCTGAGCAGCAGCAGCGTGGGCACGCTCACCCTCGAGGATCAGGTCTCCTATGTCACCGCCTACACGGACAGCAGTGATCCTCCGTTTGCGGATACCTGGAGCGGGTGGGTCGCGAACTCCACGCAGCCGCCCACCTTTCCGCAGGGCCAAAGCGCGCAGCTCCACCAGGTCCCGCGCATGGAGCCGCTCGGCGACGAGCCTGCCGCGATCATCGACACGACGGACGCAAACCCGAACAACGACGGCATCCACGAAATCATCGAGCCGCCAAACACGGGCTACCCCGACCCGCAGGAATTCGCCGAGCGGCGCATGTACAACAAGGCGGGCATCCGCGTGAACATCAACAACGGCGCGATCACCGTCACCGGCCAGAACGGGGTGACGCTGAGCGCTGCCCAGCAGACGCTGATCGCCGGTTCGCTCACCGCAAAGACCACGATCTACGATCAGCGCGAGGGGAAGAGCGTGGACGTGACCTCGATCGATGTCGGGAGTCTCGGCGACGCGCTGACCACCGGCGGCGTCACCGGCTTTAACAACGTGCTCTATATCAACGACACCACCCCGGCCGGCGGCGCGACGCCGAACCCCTCGGCGGTGCGCCTCATCAATGGCGGCACGCTGCCGGATGGCGGGCTCACCGTCGCGAGCGAAAACCCAATCTACATCCAGGGCGACTACAACACCGGCACCGTGGGCACGAACTCCAGCGCCGTGCCCGCGAACGGCCTCGGCAATGCTGACAACACCGCCAGCCCGGTCGTGCCCGGCTACGTCAGCAAGGCCTCCGCCGTCATCAGCGACGCCGTGATGCTCCTCTCGAACAACTGGCAGGACGCCAATTCCTCGCTCGATCTCACGGCGCGCGCGGCCACCAACACGACATACAACACCGCCATCGTCTCCGGCTTCATCCCTTCCGGCTACCAGCCCGCGGTCGGCGCGCAGTACGGCTACAGCGGCGGCGCAAACAACTTCCCGCGCTTTCTGGAAAGCTGGAACAGCCAGTACTGCACGTATTACGGCTCGATGGTCGCGCTCTATCAAAGCAAGCGCTTCACCGGCGCCTGGGACACCGGCGTCATCTACCGCCCGCCGCTCCGCCGCTGGAACTTCGACTCCAGCTTCCGCAATACGCCGCCGCCCGGCAGCCTCGACGGCACGACATGGAGCCGCGGGACATGGGCCAAGTACTGACGCCTGCTCACATGGTAAAAAAAACAGTCCTTCTCTTCGCCCTCGCCGCCCTCGCGTGCAGCCTGCCGCTCTCCGCGGTCGATCTCACGCCGCGCTACATCGACAACTTTGAGGAAGGTGAGGCCACCCACCGGCTCTATTTCACCGACGGGGAAAGGAAGATAGGCATCACCCTCGACCGGGAAACGGTGGTGGGCCCGGGCGGCGGAGGCGCGGTCTTCCGGTTCCCAAAATTCCCGGAGGCGAGCTTCCTGGTGAAACGGTCGCCGATGCCCGCCGACCAGGTCTTCACCGGCATCGCACTGGCGCGCTATCGCGAGGCCGCGCGCCGGCTGCTCCCGCCGAGCGTGACGGAGGTGAAGGTGATCGAGGAGCTGGAGAATCCGCTGACGATCAACCGGTGGAGGAGCTTTCGCTTCGGCTACACCTTCGTCAACGGAACCGTGCCGATGGTCGGGCAGGTCACCTTTCTCAGTCTGAATGCCGACGAGCAGATCGTCCTCGTCACGCTCGCCGCGGAGCGCAATTTCGCGGAAGCCGCGGCGCGCAGTTTCCATATCATCCGCTCCTGGCAGCCGATGCTGCCTGGCGACGAAAAGCCTGTCCGCTACAACTAGCTCACGCCGTCCTTCACCGCCGCGCCGGTGTATTCGCGGTTGAGCCGCGCGATGACCGATGCCGGGATGTCTGCGGGGCACACCGCCTCGCATTCGAGGTAGTTCGAGCAGTTGCCAAAGCCTTCCTCGTCCATCGTGCGCACCATTTTCAAGGCGCGCGAGGTGCGCTCGGCCTGGCCCTGCGGGAG